>JBGVDX010000075.1:0-9111 GCA_045119575.1 Acutalibacteraceae bacterium | reverse complement strand
CAGTGTAAGACAAAACTACCCGATGAAGAGAAAAACACAGCTCTTTTTCGGGTAGTAATTTTTATATAGTGATATTCTTTGCTGCGCAAAGAGTGATATTTCCCTTTCGGGAAGTGATATTGAAATCCGGCGATTTCAGTGATATTTTATTCGCCTTCAAACTGCCGAAGGCAATACCACTTGAACGTTTCGTTCAAATATCACTGCTTTAGCAATATAACTCGCCGTAAGGCGAATAAAACTGCCCAAGTGTCCTTTAGAACACCTGGGCAACAAGGTCGGGATTTTTTTATTTTCCGAGTTCTATGGAACGTTTGTATGCCGCTTTTACTGCGTCGATTGTTGCGGCTCTAAATCCGCCGTTTTCAAGGGCGCCGACACCCGCAATGGTTGTTCCGGCCGGACTGCAAACCGAGTCCTTAAGGTCGCCCGGGTGACGTCCCGTTTCTTGCATAAGCTTCGCCGAGCCTAAAACCGTTTGAACGGCAAAGTCAACGGCTTTATCCCTCGGCAATCCGCAAGCAACGGCGCCGTCGGCAAGAGCCTCGATAAACATGAAAACATAGGCAGGGCCGCTGCCCGATAAAGCGCAACCGGCGTCAAACAGCTTTTCGTCAAGCTCGGTAATTTTACCCGCTTTAGCCATAAGCGTATTAAATTCGGCAATTTCGCCGTCGGTAACAAAACCGTTTTTTGCACATAAAATCATAGCTTCGCCGACCGAAGCCGCTACATTCGGCATAATGCGAATTACGGGATATTTACCGAGCGAAATTTTATCCATAGCGACGCCCGCCGCCATTGAAACAAGGATAAAACGGTCGTCACGGGTATCAAGAATAGGCGAAATTTCGTCAAGCACAGCACCGATAACCTGCGGCTTTACGCCAAGGAAAATATATTTTGCGGTTTCGGCAACCGATTTTGTATCGCCGCTTACACAGCCAAGCTCATTCGCCAGCGAATCGGCTTTTTTTGTGTTCATATCGGAAAGAATAGCCGAAAAATCGGCGTTTCCCTTTTTTGCGGCGGCGGCAAGAGCTCCGCCCATGTTGCCGACACCGATAAATCCGAAGGTGTAATTCATTATAACTACCTCTTATCTGGTTTGTCCGTTTCCGCGGACAATATATTTATAGGTTGTAAGTTCCTCAAGTCCCATCGGGCCTCTTGCATGGAGCTTTTGGGTCGAAATACCCATTTCGCAGCCGAGACCGAATTCTCCTCCGTCGGTAAACCGAGTTGACGCATTAACGTAAACGGCGGCGCTGTCGACACTTACGGTAAAATAGTCGGCGGATTTAGCATTTTCGGTTACGATAGCTTCGCTGTGCCCCGTGGAATGAAGAGAAATATGCTCAACCGCTTCCTCTACTCCGTCAACAATTTTTACGGCGAGAATATAATCAAGAAATTCGGTATCGAAATCGTTTTCGCCCGCAGGTGTTCCGTCGATAAATTTTATGGCGTTTTCGCAAAGGCGAAGCTCTACGGGAGATTTGCCCGACGCCACTCTGTCGTCGACAAGGCGTTTTTTGAGCATAGGCAAAAATTTATCGGCTACCGATTTATCAACAAGGCAAATTTCGCAGGCGTTACAAACCGACGGGCGGCTTGTTTTTGCGTTGTCGACGATATTAACCGCTTTTTCCAAATCGGCGTCGGCGTCAACGTAAACGGTACAAATGCCCGTTCCCGTTTCAATACACGGAACCTTTGCATTTTGAGTACAGGCGGAGATAAGCCCCTTTCCGCCGCGGGGAATAAGCAAATCGACATATCCGACGGCGGTCATAAGCTCGTTTGCGCTTGCACGGGTTGTGTCTTCAACAATGCTTATAAGCTCCTTGGGCAGGTTTTCACGGTCCAAACCGTTACGCAAAGCCGACACAATGGCCGACGAGGTACGAAAAGCCTCTTTTCCGCCGCGAAGCACGCAAACGTTACCGCTTTTAAACGCCAAAACGGCGGCGTCGGAGGTAACGTTAGGTCGGCTTTCGTATATTATCGCAACTACACCCATGGGAACAGCCGTTCTTTCAGTAACAAGTCCGTTTCCGCAGGTATGTCTTTTAAGCACTCTGCCGACAGGGTCGGGTAATTTCGCGACGCTTCTCATTCCGTCCGCCATGCCGACAATGCGGTCGTGATTAAGCGCAAGACGGTCAAGCATTACGTCGGATATTGTACCCTTGGCGGCGTCAAGGTCAAGCTTATTTGCCGCTAAAATCTCGGCTTCGGCGGCAATAAGGCAATCGGCCATCGTCATAATAGCTCGGTTTTTATCCTCGGTAGTTAAAGCGGCGATAACCGATTTTACCGACTTTGCATTTTTTAAAATTTCGGAAGTTGTAATCATTTGGTTTCCTTACCTTTAAATATAGTTCCGACGGGTTTACCCTCGACAATATCGTACAGTTTTTCGGGATTTTTTCCGTTCGCAATAACGGTAGATATGCCTGCATCAGCGGCGATTGAAGCGGCTCGAAGCTTGGTCGCCATGCCGCCCGTACCGAGCATTGTACCCTTACCCTTTCCGAGGGCTACGATTTCGGGGGTAATTTTCTCAACCACGCTTATAAGCTTTGCGTCGGGGTTTGTACGGGGGTCGGCGGTATAAAAACCGTCGATATCGGACAAAATGACAAGCAAATCAGCGGAGGCGCTGACGGCGACAATGGCGCCTAAAGTATCGTTGTCACCGATAACAAGCTCTTCGGTCGCAACGGTGTCGTTTTCGTTAATAATAGGCATTACTCCAAGCTCCAAAAGACGGGAAACGGTATTTTTGAAATTAACGTGGTTGGTTTCGTTTTCAACGTCGTATTTTGTAATAAGAAGCTGGGCAATTGTATGGTTATATTCGGTAAACTGCTTATCGTAAACGTACATAAGCTCACACTGACCTACTGCGGCGGCCGCCTGCTTAGTTGGGATATCGTCGGGGCGTTCCTTTAACGACAGCTTACCGATACCCATGCCGATTGCGCCCGATGAAACAAGAATTATCTCATGTCCTGCGTTTTTTAAATCGGATAAAACTCGGCAAAGCGATTCCACCAAGCGAATATTAAGATGTCCCGTGTTATAGGCTAAGGTTGAAGTACCTACCTTTACTACGATACGCATTATAATTACCTTCTTAAATACAATATTTATTTGATTATACAAAATCGGAAAAGTTTTTGCAATAGCGACGGTCATTTTTTTGGAAAACAGCCTTGCGCACAGCCGAAAAAGTAGTATAATAATTACATTCACAGCAAGGAGTTCGAAAAAATGGTTGATAATTTCTATGTCATTGACGCACATTGTCACATTTATCCCGAAAAAATAGCCGAAAGAGCCGTCGCAGGCACCGATAATTTTTACGGTATCAAATCTTTTTGTAAAGGTACGGCAAGCGAGCTTAAAGAAAATCATAAATTGACCGGCACCGACCATTTTATTATTCAGTCGGTTGCGACCACCGCAAAGCAGGTTAAAAGCATAAACGAATTTATCGCAAACGAGGTTCAAAACGGCGGCGGGCTTTTCACGGGGCTCGGTACCCTCTACCCCGACAGTCCCGACGTTGCAGATGACATAAAGCATCTTATATCTCTTGGGCTTAAAGGCGTTAAGCTCCACCCCGACATCCAAAATTTTAAAATTGACGATTACCGTTGCATTAAAATTTACGAATTATGCGAGCAGGAAGGGTTGCCGATTTTAATGCACACGGGTGACAGCCGATATGACAACTCAAACCCGAACAGGCTTTTGCCGATACTTGAAATTTTTTCGGAGCTTACCGTTATCGGCGCACATTTAGGCGGATATTCGGTTTGGGACGAGGCGTGTGAAAAGTTGGCCGGTTTGCCGAATTTGTACGTTGACTGTTCGTCCAGTTTTCCTTTTATTTCAAAAGAAAAAGCGTTAGAAATAATAAAAAAATACGGCGCCGACCGTGTGCTTTACGGAACCGATTACCCGATGTGGTCGCCCTATGACGAGATGAAAAGGTTTATGGAGTTGGACCTCACCGACGAGGAAAGAAAATTAATACTTAGCGAAAACGCAAAAAAGCTGTTTTGGTAAAATTTAAAGCCGCCTTTAAAAGGCGGCTTTTATTATTTCATAAGCTCGTTTATTTTGTCGGCGGTGGCAAGGCCTTCGGAAAGGGCGGTTGCGCTTCCCGCCGCTGTGCCGAGTTTTAGCGCATAAGAGAAATCGGCGGTTTTGATATATCCCGCAACAAAGCCCGCGACCATTGAATCCCCTGCGCCGACGGTATTAACCGCTTTTCCTCCGACGGAATCGGCGCAAAACATATCTCCGTTTTCGCAAAAGAGCACCGAGCCGTTTTTGCCCATGGAAACAAGCACATTTTTTGCTCCCATTGACTGCAACCGTTTAGCGCAGTCGGTTATTTCGTCAAGACTTGAAACTTCTTTACCGAAAATTTCGGCAAGCTCGTCGTTATTTGGTTTTATCAAAAACGGGTGATATTTCAATGTGTTAACAAGCCTGTCTCCCGAAGCGTCGACGACTGAAAGCATACCTTTTCCGTTAACTCGGCTCAAAATATCTTCGTAAACGTTATCGGGCAGGCATTTCGGCACACTCCCCGAAACGATAAGAACGTCCCCGTCGGATAACCCTTCAAGCTTTGAAAACAGTTGATTTAATGCGTCGTTATCAATATCGGGCCCGGTGGAGTTTACGTCGGTTTCGTCGCCCGAACGCACCTTAACGTTTATTCGGGACATTCCGCTTTTTAGTCGGACAAAATCGGTTTTTATGCCCATATTATTCAGTTCAGCCTCGATTTTATCACCGACAAAGCCCGCGATAAAACCAAGCGCAACCGACTCGACACCAAGTTTAGCAAGAATTTGAGAAACGTTTATACCCTTTCCGCCGCAATAAATATGCTCACTTTCGGCGTAATGAATTTTACCGACCGAAAAATCGGCAACGTTCATAACGTAGTCAAGCGCGGGGTTAAAGGTAACAGTATATATCATAACGTTTGCCTCCGAAAGCGTTTAAAACAGCCGACCTTTTTTAAGGTCGGCTAAGTTTAATTATTTCATTGCAATAGCTTCTTTAGCCTTAACGCAGATGTTAGCAGCGTTAAGACCGAAAAGGTCGAGCAACTCGGTTGCCGGTCCGGACATACCAAACACGTCCTCTACGCCGACTCTGCGGAGCGGAGTGGGACATTTTTCGGCAAGGAGCTCAGCAACGGCAGAACCAAGACCGCCGATTACAGAATGTTCCTCAGCGGTAACAACAGCACCGGTTTTCTTGGCGGCGGCAAGCACAAGCTCGCTGTCAAGCGGCTTAATAGTAGCCATGTTAATAACGTTAGCGGAAATTCCCTCCGCTTTAAGAAGTTCGGCGGCGGCAAGCGCACGCTCAACCATAAGTCCGGTTGCGATAATGGTAACGTCGGTACCCTCAACAAGGGTAACGCCCTTGCCAACCTCGAACTTATAGTTTTCGTCGAAAATTACCGGAACGGCAAGTCGGCCGAAACGCAAGTAAACGGGTCCGTCGATTTTAGCGGCGGCGATAGTAGCGGCCTTAGCCTCTACGGCGTCGGCAGGATTGATGATAGTCATGCCCGGGATAGTACGCATAACGGCGATATCCTCATTACACTGGTGAGTTGCGCCGTCTTCGCCTACCGAAATACCGGCATGGGTAGCGCCGATGTTAACGGGCAAATTGGTATAGCCCAACGTATTTCTAACCTGCTCAAACGCACGTCCTGCGGCGAACATGGCAAATGAACTTGCGAATACGGTTTTACCCGCGGCGGCAAGACCGGCGGCAACGCCAATCATGTTCTGTTCCGCAATTCCGCAGTTAAAGAAGCGGTCGGGGAACTCTTTTTTAAACTGAGCCGTTTGGGTTGCGGCGGCAAGGTCGGCGTCAAGCACGACAAGGTCGGGGTTGGTTTTTCCGAGTTCAACAAGACCTTCGGCATAGCCCTGTCTTGTGGCAACTTTTTTAACTTCACTCATTGTCTTAGCCCTCCAATTCCGCAAGTTTAGCGTTAAGTTCGTTCATAGCGTCGGCATACTGAGTAGCGTCGGGAGCTTTTCCGTGCCAACCAACCTGATTTTCCATAAAGGATACGCCCTTACCCTTTGCGGTTTTTGCGATAATAACAGAAGGCTTACCGGTTACGGTAGAGGTATGGTCAAACGCTTTTTCAATTTGGTCAAAGTCATTACCGTCGTCGATAACGGTAACGTCCCAACCGAAAGCGGCGAATTTTTCGTCAATCGGGCAGGGAGAGTTAACCTCGTCAAGGGTTCCGTCGATTTGGAGATTGTTGAAGTCAACGACAATAGTAAGGTTGTCCAGCTTTTTATGAGCGGCAAACATAGCGGCTTCCCAAACCTGACCCTCTTCGATTTCGCCGTCGCCAAGAGCAGCGTATACGTTATACTTTGCGCCGTCAAGCTTTGCGGCAAGAGCCATTCCGCAAGCGGTAGAGATACCCTGACCGAGAGAACCGGTGGACATATCTACGCCGGGGATAGATATGCTGGGGTGGCCCTGAAGCATTTCGTTCGGCTTACGGAGCTTTTTAATCTCGTCAGTAGAGAAAAATCCGCGAAGAGCAAGTACCGAATAAAGAGCCGGAGCGGCATGTCCCTTTGAAAGAACGAAGCGGTCACGGTCCTTTTTATCGGGCTCGTTCGGGTCGATATTCATTTTTTCAAAATAAAGATAGGTAAGCACATCGGTAATAGAAAGCGAGCCGCCCGGATGTCCCGATTTGGCGTTATAGGTACCTTCGATTATACCCATACGTGCTTTGGTTGCAGCGATTTTTAACTGCTGTTTCTTGTTAGTATCCATTAATACTCCCCATTCTTCAGCGGTATAATTTTATCTCTGCGCATGACCGCCGAAAGCATTTCGCAGAAAAATTATAAACTATTTTTTCACAATGTCAATAATCCAAACTACCGATTAGTCGTATTTATTTTCAAGATACTTCAAATAATCGGTAAAATAGGACGGCAATTCGCTCTCGAATTCAAGTTCATCGCCGTTCGGGTGGACAAATTTTATATATTTTGCGTGTAAACACTGGCCGCCCAGCCGCTCAATAACCTTTTTCGGGCCGTAAACCGCGTCTCCCGCAACAGGGTGACCGATTGACGCCATGTGGACTCGGATTTGGTGAGTTCGGCCGGTTTCCAAGATAAGCCGTACATGAGTAAACTCACCAAAACGGCGCAAAACACGCCAGTGTGTAATAGCGAACCTTGAATTTTTTTCGGTAACGGCCATCTTTTTACGGTCGACGGGGTGACGTCCTATCGGGGCGTTTACCGTACCGCTGTCTTCCTTAATATTGCCATAAACTATGGCTTCGTATTCACGGGAAAAGGAATGTTCCTTTATTTGCTCGGCAAGGAAGTTATGGGCGTTATCGTTTTTGGCGACAATAAGCAGCCCGCTCGTATCTTTATCTATGCGGTGGACTATTCCGGGACGGATAACACCGTTTATTCCCGAAAGTGAATCTCCGCAATGGTAAAGCAGCGCATTAACAAGCGTTCCGTCGGGGTTGCCCACCGCGGGGTGAACAACCATACCTTTTGGTTTATTTACCACCAAAAGGTCGCCGTCTTCAAAAACTATATCAAGCGCAATATTCTCCGCCACGATATCGGTTTCCTCGGCTTCAGGCAAGGCAACGGCAACGCTGTCCCCCGATTTAAGCTTTGCGTTTTTTTTAGCCGAATTTCCGTTAACCGTAACGGCTCCCTTTTCGCAAAGGGTTGCAACCGCGTTGCGCGATAAATCGGTGTTTTCGGCAACAAAAGCGTCTAATCTTACGCCGCCTGTCTCGCACTCAAGGTAAATAACATTACCGTTATTCATCGACGTTTTCCTCGGTTAAATCGGTTGCCTTTTTTGCCTTTTTCGCATTAAACTCCTGTATCATTTCGATTATAACCTGTAAAATCACGATACAGCAGCCAATTACTACACAGCAGTCGGCGACATTGAAAACATACGGAAAATTAATAAAGGTAATTTCGATAAAATCGACAACGTATTTAAGGCTTAGGCGGTCAATCATGTTGCCGACGCCGCCGCTTATAACAAGCCCGATTGCCCAAATATACGATTTTTTACCTACCCTGCCGCTGGCAAGGACGATAAGCGCGCCTATAACGGCGATAATGGTAACGGTATTGAAAACCCACGGGTGATTTTTCAGTATTCCGAAAACGGCGCCGGGGTTATGAATATAGGTAAAGTTAAGCACGTTTGGGATTACCGTAACCGATTGACCAATATAAAAGTTGTCAACAATAAGACCTTTCGTAATTTGGTCGGCGGCAACAAGAAGCGCCGCCGCAACCAGTACAATAATCTCCGTAAGGTGACCCTTTATTCTGTTTTTCAAAGAACCACCTCCGCATTGAGTAAAAATAAATTACTCGGAAATAATCTTTGCGCAACGGGCACAAAGTGTTGCATGCTCAGCGTTAGAGCCTACGGTGTCGGAATAGCTCCAGCAACGTTCGCATTTTTCGCCGCTGGCTTTTCTTACGGTTACGCCGACCGACATATCTCCGTGGAAATCTCCGCCGTCGCCGTCGGTAATTTTAACCGAGGAAACGATAAGAATTTCGGGAAGCACGCTTTCGTTTTCTTTAAGGAAGTTAAGGGCTTCGCCGTTAGCGAAAAGCTCAACCTCGGAATCAAGAGAAGCGCCGATAATCTTTTGGTTACGGGCGTTTTCAATCGCCTTTTTAACGTCGTCACGAAGAGTATGGAGTTTTTCCCATTTAGCGGTAAATCCGTCATCAACATTGACACCGGTAAGTGACGGATAATCGTTAAGTATAACGTGTTCGTTGTTTCGGGTTGCGTCGTGGGGCATAAACTGCCAAATTTCGTTAGCGGTAAAGGTAATAATCGGAGCAAGTAAAAGGGTAAGCGTATCGAGGACCTTATAAATAGTAGTTTGGGCGGCGCGACGGGTTTTGCTGTCCGCTTTTTCTACATATAGTCTGTCCTTTAATACGTCAAGGTAGAAGTTAGACATATCGACAACGCAGAAATTATGAATAGCATGGAAAATAA
>JBGVDX010000074.1:0-3060 GCA_045119575.1 Acutalibacteraceae bacterium | reverse complement strand
CGTCAAAGGGTATGGTCGCATGGGCAAAGGACAACGCCGTTGCAAGCCGCCTTGCCGATAAACCGATACGCTGGCTTGTCGATGACTGCAAAAAGTTCGTGTTGCGTGAAATAAGACGCGGTAACAAATACGACGGTATCGTTATGGACCCTCCGTCATACGGCAGGGGCCCCAACGGCGAGGTATGGAAAATCGAAGAACAGCTTTGGGATTTGCTCGGCATATGTAACGAGATTTTAACCGATGATCCGCTCTTTTTCCTGCTTAACTCTTATACAACGGGGTTGTCGCCGAGCGTTATGCAGTATATGCTTTCTACCGTAATCGGTAAAGGAAAAAACGGAACGGTTGTATGCGACGAAATCGGTCTTCCGGTTACCGACAGCGGCTTAGTATTGCCTTGCGGAAATACCGCCGCATGGCTTAAGTCTTTTTAGACATAAAGGAAGTTTTAACTTTGGATAATATTATTGAACTTAAAAATGTCGTTTTCGACTATACCGATGAAAACGACCTGCCCGTTTCGGTTTTGGATGAAATTTCGCTTAGTATAAAGCGCGGCTCTTTTACGGCGGTGCTCGGCCATAACGGCTCGGGAAAATCGACTATGGCGAAATTGCTTAACGGACTTAACAGACCGTCGTCCGGTACCGTTACCGTAAACGGAATGGATACCGCCGACGAAAAGTACGAGTTTGACGTGCGTAAAACGGTCGGCCTTGTTTTCCAAAACCCCGATAACCAAATAGTAGCTTCAATAGTTGAGGAGGACGTCGCTTTCGGGCCCGAAAACTTAGGCGTTGAGCCTAAGGAAATCCGCAACCGAGTTGACGAGGCGCTTAAATCGGTCGGAATGTACGAATACCGTACCCATGCGCCGTTTAAACTTTCGGGCGGACAAAAGCAAAGAATAGCTATTGCGGGAATACTCGCTATGCAACCCGAATGTATTGTCCTTGACGAGCCTACCGCTATGCTTGACCCAAGAGGGCGCAGCGAGGTTATGGAAACGGTGCAACGCCTTAACCGCGAAAAAGGCATGACAATCGTGCTTATAACCCATTACATGGACGAAGCGGCTCTTGCCGACCGAGTTGTTGTAATGGACGGCGGTAAGGTTATTTTGGACGGAACGCCTATGGAGGTTTTCGGCCACGTTGCCGAGCTTAAATCGGTCGGACTTGACGTACCTCAGCCAACCGAGCTTGCAACCCTGCTTAAAGACGACGGCGTCGATATCGACACCGATGTTTTGGACGTAGACCAATGTGTAGAAGCGCTTGCTAAGGCGCTTCATTTGGAGGAAAAATAAATTGTCAATTCTAAAAGCTCAGGGATTGACCTATGTGTACGGTGAGGGCACCCCTTTCCGTATAGCGGCAATCACCGACGTTAATTTTGAAATCACCGAACCCGGACTTTACGCCGTAATCGGTCATACCGGTTCGGGCAAATCGACACTTATACAGCACCTAAACGGGCTTATTAAGCCAACGTCGGGTACTGTTTTTGTCGACGATAAAGATATATGGTCAAAGAACGAAAAAATACGCGATATCCGTTTCAAAGTCGGAATAGTGTTCCAGTATCCGGAGTATCAGCTTTTTGAAGAAACGGTAAGAAAGGATATCGCCTTCGGCCCCCGCAACATCGGCCTTGACGAAACCGAGATTAACGAACGCGTTATGTGGGCGGCGAAAAAGGTTAATTTGACCGACGACTTGCTCGATAAATCTCCGTTTGAGCTTTCGGGCGGCGAAAAACGCCGTGCCGCAATCGCGGGAGTGCTCGCCATGCGACCGAGAGTTCTTATCTTGGACGAGCCTACCGCCGGCCTTGACCCAAAGGGCAGAGACGTTATTTTAAAAAGCATTTGCGATTATCAAAAGCAAGAGAATGCCGTTGTCCTGCTCGTTTCCCATTCAATGGAGGACGTTGCAAGGGTTGCCGATAAGGTGCTTGTTATGAACGGCGGTAAGCTTCAAATGTTCGGCGAAACAGCGGAGGTTTTCTCTCGCCAAGCGGAGCTTTGCGAAATGGGACTTAATATACCAAAGGTTATGCAAATTGTTTCCGCCTTGCGCGAAAGAGGAGCCGATTTACCCGACGGTATTTTAACGGTAACCGACGCCGAAAAAGCAATTTTGCGACTTGTAAAGGACGGTGGCAAAAATGCTTAATAACATCACAATAGGACAATATTTTCCCGCTGATTCGGTTATTCACCGCGCCGACCCAAGGATTAAAATTGTGCTTACTATCGCCATAATCGTAACCTTGTTTTTGGCAAGCGGATTTGTCGCTCTGGGAATTTGCGCCGCTTTTTGTATTCTTTTAATTTTGTTTACGAAAATCCCCGTGAAGATGTATTTTAAAAACCTTAAAGCCGTTTGGTTGGTGCTTCTTTTAACCGCCGCGCTTAATGTTTTCTATACAACGGGCGAAGGCGACCCGCTTTTTAAGTGGAAATTTATTTCAATTTATACCGAGGGAATTGAACGAGCTGTGTTTATTGCCGTTCGAATTTTCCTGCTTATAATTATCAGCTCGGCGCTGACCTATACTACGTCGCCGACCGAGCTTACCGACGCTATTGAACGCTTGCTTTCTCCGCTAAAGCTAATCGGACTCGGCGGCGCGGTTCACGTTTTTGCCATGATGATGTCTATTGCCTTGCGCTTTATCCCGACCCTTATTGAGGAAACCGATAAAATCATGTCGGCTCAAAAAGCGAGGGGAGCGGAGATGGATTCGGGCAATTTGATTAAACGCATAAAAGCGATGTTGCCGATTATGATACCGCTTCTTTTCTCGTCGGTACGCAGAGCATATGACCTCGCCGAAGCGATGGAATGCCGTTGCTACAACGGCGGCGCGGGCAAGACAAAGATGAAACAGCTTCATTTAGCGTTCAGGGATTTTGCTTTAGTTTTAGTTGTAGTGATTTTACTTGCGTCGGTTATTTTACTTCGAATTTTTCCGGTAACGTTGTTTTAAGGAGGTGTTTTTTTGAGACGGATATTACTAAGCTTACGCTACGTCGGCTCGGCATATCACGGC
>JBGVDX010000073.1:0-3472 GCA_045119575.1 Acutalibacteraceae bacterium | reverse complement strand
ATATTGCAAACTACGTTTGCCGCGATATTTTTGCCTTATGGCAAAAGCGATATAAAAGCCTTTGGCTTTTGCGATATTATATTCGTGCCTTTTCGCACGGCGAAAGCCGTATATCGCGCGGTTTTACCGCATATCGCATCGAAGATATATCGCTCGTGCAAAGCACGAATATAGCTGAGGCGCACTTCCATACGGAGTGCGCCTCAACGAGAGGGGCCTTTTTTTATTTGGTTTAGCGAGGCGAGCGGATAGGGCGATTTTTTTAATTTAACACTGCGACGCCGATGTTCAAATAAAGCGCAAAGCAAAGCCAAATCAAATACGGCAAGGTAAGGTAGCCGGCGCGTTCGTCAACGTGGGAAAAGCGGATTACCATTACCGTTACGGCGGCGATAAGCAAAATAAGCTCGAAAATGGCAAAGGTGTATAACCTGAACCGGAAAAACAGTATCGGCCAAAGGAAATTCAGCACGAGTTGGATGTAATACACCGTCAATGCGTCCTTTGCGTCCCTGCCGCCGACCGTCATGACAAGATAGGACGCGTAGCCCATGGCGAGATAAAGCAATGTCCACACGACGGGGAAAATCCAGCCCGGCGGCGACAACGGCGGTTTGTTAACGACGGCGTATTGCTCCGAAAAGCTGCCCGACGCAAAGGCGGAAAGCCCTCCGACGGCAAGCGGCACCGCAAGCGCAATAAGCAATCGTTTAAGGTTTACAACAGCGACCTTCATAATTTTTCTACCCCATTTCGGCAAATATCTAATATGATTTTATGCCAAAGCGGTTGCGGTTATGCAAAATAAAAGCCCCGTCTTGCGGTCGACGGGGTGAAAAAGCGGCGAAAAAAAGCGCCGTCTTGCGGTCGACGGGGTGAAAAAGCGGCGAAAAAAGCCCCGACTTGCGGTCGACGGGAAAAACAAAAAAGGTGCGCTTCATTACGGAGCGCACCTTAAATTATACGTTTTTATTAATATACGTCGTATGTGATTTTCTTCGGGGCAAGGTAACGGAGCTCGCCTTCGTTAAACTTGATGTCGAGCTTTTTAGCCTCGTCAACAAGGAGCTTGTTGAATTCCTCGCTCTTGAGCGCCTGACGAATGGTGTCGGCAAGACTGTCAAGATAATACGGGTCGGCGTCGATGTCGCCCTTAACAACAAGAGTGTAGTTGCTTTCGTTTTCGAAAACCTTAACCTCTCCGGCTTTCATCTTAAGAATTTCGTCGAAATTTTCGCTCTCGGAGCCGGTTTCCTCGCTTGAAAGAAGGGTTGCGTGGGGGTCAAGCGGCTCTAATTCTTCCTCGGCTTCGGCGTCGGAAGCTGTATCTTCGCTTGCGGTTTCGGAGGAAGTATCCTCGGTTGCGGTCTCGGAAGAGGTATCCTCGGCTTCTTCGGCTTCTTCGGCATGCTCGTGCTCAGTGCCGGTATATTCGTGGTACAACTCTTCGAAATCCTCGCCCTTGCCGATACGGTCGGCAATATCGTTAAGCTTATCAAGCTTTTCCTTCTTCTGGTCGTCGGTGAGCGTGGTGGAGTTGCCCTCGGAATCGGTAGAAGTAAAGTTTTCGGTAATTACGTTGGCGATACAGTAGTTTTCGTCCATGTATTTTTTAATATCGGCTTCGGCAACGGGATTAGCGCCGTCTTCGCCGTAAATGGCGGTGAAAAGCTTACCGCGGAGGTATCCGGCGTTGCGGATATAGTCCTTGTACGAGTTGCGACCTACTCCGTTAGCTTCGTAAAGAACGCTGTAACCGTAGGTTTCCCAGTAATAGGAAACGTAGGTGTCGATTCCGCTGATATCCTCGTCGTCAAGCTTAGCGCCGTATTTTTCGGACAAAACTTCGGTGGCGATGTATTTGTAAATAAGCTCTTTGGCGTTATCTTTAACGTAATCGCTGAATTTAACGTCGCCCTCCTCGGTGGAGACGGTTGATTTATTATAATCGGAAACGGTTGACGAGGTGTCTGCAAGCTGGTTATCAACCTCGGTACGGGCGCCGCCGTCGGCCTCCATAAGCATGGCGAGATAAACGCCGCTTGTAACCTTGATGTCGTTGTATGTAGCAACTACGGCGTCGGCAGAGTGACAACCCGCAACGGTCAACGCAAGCACGGCGGAAAGGCCGGCTGCGGCAATTCGTTTAAAAAGTTTCATAAAAAAGTCCTCCGATAAATGTATTATCCGTTAAATTATATATCATTTTAACCTGTTTGTCCAGTATTTTGGAGCATTTTTGATAATATGTGCGCCGAAAAAGGCATATATTTTACAAATTAGACGAAAGGTATGATGATTTTATGGCCGATAACGAATTAGAAAGGCTTATTTCCCGATACAGTCAGGAGTTGCTTAATTACGCAAAGCGCTCTCCGTCAAGCGGCACCGAAAACGACGAGGGAGACGAGCTGCGCCGATTTGACGACGGGTTTAACGCGCTTGAGGATTTGCGTGACCGCGAATCGGGGGCGCCCGCCGACAACGACCAAACCGAGCCGCTTAATATGCAGGCGAAAAATAACGCAGACACCGATTTTGACGACGGCACGGGCGGCGGAAACGGCATGGGCGGCGGAACTGGCATGGGCGGCGGAAACGGCATGGGCGGCGGAACCGGCACGGGCGGCGGAACCGGCATGGGCGCAGGAAACGGCATGGGCGCAGGAAACGGCATGGGCGGCGGAACTGGCACGGGCGGCGGAACCGGCACGGGCGACGGAAACGGCACGGGCGGAGGAACCGGCATGGGCGGCGGAACCGGCACGGGCGGCGGAAACGGCATGGGCGGCGCAGTTTCCGACCGAAGACCGATTATCGGAGCTATAATTAACGGCGCTTTTGGAGAAGCGACCGACGAGGACACTCCGCCGCCGATTATTATAGGTGACACAATGTCACAAACGAGTGGCGTTTCATCAAATTTCGGTGACAGTATGTCACAAATGGACAGTATCTCGCCACAATCGGGTGACAGTATGTCACAAACAAGCGGCGGTGAGACGTGGCCAAGTGACAATATGTCACAATTCACGGGCGGATTGGAGGTTTCGGCAAGAACGGCGAGCGATGCTTTACCCGTCGAGGGGGTTTTGGTCATAGTTACAAGCTCCGACGGCGACGGCGGCCGCTTTGAGCAGGTTGCCTTGACCGACCGAAGCGGGCTTGCGAGGGTGTTCAATTTGCCCGCCGCAAACCCCGAAAACTCTCAAACGCCCGAAGGCATCGACAAATATTTTCTTTATTCGGTAAACATAAGCAAGCCGGGCTTTTACGACATGGAAAGCCGCGACATTCCGCTTTTCGGCGGGGTTACCAGCCGTCAGGATTTCGCCATGGTGCCGCTTCCTGAAGGGTTCCCGAACGAGACGATTGAAAACGAAAATACCGAACCCGACAATTTGAGGTGAAAAAATGGACGGAACACCTTTTATTCCATCGACCATAACGGTACATCTGGGCCGTCCCGACC
>JBGVDX010000072.1:0-11898 GCA_045119575.1 Acutalibacteraceae bacterium | reverse complement strand
TCGATACCGAATATACCGTCGGTGAGGTCGTTATCGTTATCGAAAAAGGCACGGCGAGGATTGAAAAATCCGATTGCAAAGATAAAATTTGTATCGGTACGGGAAAGCTCAAAAATAAGGGTGACACCGCCGTTTGCTTGCCGAATAAGGTTTCGGTGAAGGTTTCGGGTTACCGTGAAACGGACGGTGTAACATGGTAAAGAAAAAGATAACGGCTAAGCGGGTGGCTTTGCTCGGCGTGTTTGCCGCCGCCGCGGTTGCCCTTTCCGCCGCCGAAAACATGATACCGCCGCTTCCCTTTATGCCGCCGGGGGCAAAGCTCGGGCTTTCAAACATAATAACGATGTTTTTGTCAATGAACGGTATGCTTATTCCGTCGGTTTTTATCTCGCTCGCAAAGGGCGGCTTTTCCCTTTTGACAAGGGGGGTAACGGCGGGAGCGATGTCTGCCTGCGGCGGGCTTTTGTCGTCGCTGGTGATATTTTTTATTGCCAAAAACAAAAAGGAAAGCCTTATATCCTTGGGAATAACGGGCGCCGTAAGCCATAACTTGGCTCAACTTTGCGTATCCTTTTTTATTGTCGGAGACACCGTTTTTTACTATGCGCCCTTTTTAATCATCTTTGCCGTAATTTCCGGCAGTATAACCTCGCTTATATTGAAATATATTTCGACCTATGCAACCCACATTTTAGGAGGGAAAGATAAATTATGAAGATAACCAACCTGCTGAAACCCGTAAGGCGACCGCTTGGCGGAGTTAAGGCGCCCCACCGAAAAAACACGATGAACTGCGAAACGGTGATAATGCCGCCGCCCGAACGTGTCTATATCCCCGTACAACAGCATATCGGCGCCCCGTGTGTCCCCGTTGTTAAAAAGGGCGACACCGTTAAGGTTGGACAGCTTATAGCCGACTCCGATAAACCTTTTTCCGCGCCGGTACACGCGTCGGTTTCGGGAACCGTAGTTGAAATTTCGGAAAAACCGATTGTAACAGGCCAAATGATGCCGTTTATAGTAATCGAATCGGACGGTGAAATGGCCGTGGACGAGACGATTGCCGCCCCCGAAATAAACAGTCACGACGATTTTATCGCCGCCGTTCGTAAAAGCGGCCTTGTCGGACTCGGCGGCGCAGGTTTCCCCGCGTCAATAAAGCTGTCTCCGCCAAAGGGCAAAAAAATAGATACGCTAATTATCAACTGCGCCGAATGTGAGCCGTATATTACCGCCGACTACCGCGAATGTATCGAAAATAGCGAAGACATTCTTGACGGCGTGTATAAAGTAAAGGATTTGCTCGGCGTTGACAGGGTTATAATCTGCGTTGAGGATAATAAACCCGAGGCGATAAGAATTCTTTCCGAAATCGCCGCAAAGGACGACCGTGACGGCGACATTGTAAAGATTATGAAACTCGCTTCAAAGTACCCTCAGGGCGCCGAAAAGGTTATGATTTACTCCGCCACGGGCAGAAAAGTGCCCACGGGCAAGTTACCGTCCGACGTCGGTTGCGTTGTAATGAATATTGCCTCCGTTGCCTTTGTGTCGCGTTACATGAAAACGGGAATGCCCCTTGTGGGAAAGCGGGTTACCGTTGACGGAAGCGCCGTTAAAAACCCGATGAACGTTTACGTGCCTATCGGAACGCGCCTTTGCGACGTTGTTGAGTTTACGGGCGGAACTAAATGCGACCCGAAAAAAATTATTAACGGCGGGCCTATGATGGGTATGGCGGCATATACGCCCGAATTTCCCGTTATGAAACAAACAAATGCAATTTTGCTTTTTGACCAAAAGGACGCAAAATTGCCTGAGCCTACGGCTTGTATACGTTGCGGAAAATGTATAAACAACTGTCCTATGAAGCTTATGCCTGTGTCGGTTGAGCAGGCGCTCAAAACTAACGATATCGACCGACTCAAAAAGCTTAACGTGCTTAACTGTATGGAATGCGGTTGTTGCTCCTTCGGCTGCCCCGCCGCAAGGCCGCTTGTACAAAGCATGAAGCTCGCTAAACAGAAGGTAAGGTGATAAAAAATGGATAAATTACTTGTTTCGCCGTCACCGCATATTCACAGCGGCGCTTCCACAAGACGCATAATGCTTGACGTTATAATCGCCCTTGTTCCCGCCGCCATAATGAGTATAATCTATTTCGGCTACAACGCCGCTTTGCTTATCGCCGTATGTATAGCCTCGGCCGTTTTCAGCGAATGGGCAAGCCGAAAAATAATGAAACGCGAAGGAACCTGCGGCGATTTGTCGGCGGTTGTTACGGGCCTTATATTGGCGCTTAACCTGCCGTCAACCTTGCCGTTATGGATGGCTATAATAGGCGCCGCCGTTGCTATAGTTGTTGTAAAGCAGTTTTTCGGCGGCTTGGGTCAAAATTTTGCCAACCCCGCTATCGTCGGCCGAATTGTACTTATGATGTCCTTTACCGCCGCAATGACTAATTGGGTGGAGCCATTTTCGTGGCTTAAAGCCGACGCTGTTACAACGGCAACTCCGCTTGCCTCAACCTATTCGGGAAACGCCGATTACCTTGATATGTTCCTCGGCCTTACGGGCGGCTCAATGGGCGAAACCTGCGCCCTTGCTTTACTTATCGGCGGCGTTTATCTTATCTGCCGAAAGGTTATATCCCCGATAATCCCCGTCGTTTACGTCGGTACAACCGCGCTCATGCTTTTGGCTTGCGGTGAAGACCCGATTAAGGGCGTGCTTTCGGGCGGACTTATGCTCGGCGCATTTTTTATGGCAACCGATTACGTTACCTCCCCGAATACAAAGCTCGGCCAGGTTATTTTCGCCGTCGGTTGCGGACTTGTTACCGCCGTTATTCGAGTTTACGGCTCGTTGCCGGAGGGCGTATCGTTCAGCATTTTGCTTATGAATATCTTAACCCCACAAATTGACCGACTTGTGATTTCAAAGTCACTCGGCGAACATAAGGAGAAAAAGGAGGCGGCGAAATGAAACTAATAAAACCTGCCGTTATCCTTACGGTAATTTGTGTTGTTGTTACCGCCGCCATTGCGGGGGTTGACCTTATTACGAAAAACACTATTGCCGCCGCCGAAAAGGAGGCTGAGCAATCGGCACGTTCGGTTGTGCTCCCCGCCGACAGCTACGATGAAATAAAGGACGGCTGTTTTGCCGCTAAAAAGGGCGACAAAACGGTTGGATATGTAATCACAACCGCGGCGAAAAGCGGATATTCGGGTTCCCTTGTTAACGTTATGACGGGAATTAACGCCGACGGCACTATTGCCGCCGTGACGGTGCTTTCCTGCGACGACGAAACTCCGGGACTCGGCCAAAACGTTACAAAATCCGAGTTTACCGATATGTTCGTCGGCAAATCGGGCGAGATTAAGGTTACAAAAGACGGCGGCGAAATTACAGCCGTAACCAGTGCGACCATGACCTCGCGTGCCGTATGTGAAGCAGTAAGCGAGGCTACGGCTATTTATGAAAGCGTAAAGGGGGAGGGCAAATAAATGAAAAACTTAGATATTATTAAAAACGGTATAGTTAAAGAAAATCCTGTTTTGCGCCTTGTTCTCGGTACATGTCCTACCCTTGCCGTTACCACCTCGGCTATAAACGGACTCGGCATGGGACTTGCCGCAACCTTCGTGCTTATCGGCTCCAACCTTACCATTTCGCTTTTACGAAAGGTTATTCCCGATAAAGTCCGTATTCCCGCCTACATAACGGTTATCGCGGGCTTTGTTACGGTAATTCAAATGCTGCTTAAAGCCTATTTTTATGACAGCCTTTATTCCGCCCTCGGCATTTATTTGCCGCTTATCGTTGTAAACTGTATAATTCTTGCACGAGCCGAAATGTTCGCGGGCAAAAACAAGGTTATACCGTCTATATGCGACGGATTGGGCATGGGTATCGGCTTTACGGCGGCCCTTGTGCTTATGGGCATGATAAGAGAACTGCTTGGCGCAGGAACTCTTTTCGGATTAACCGTTACGGCGAATTTTATAACGCCAATGACACTTATGCTGTTGCCTCCCGGCGGATTTTTCGTTTTCGGAATACTTATCGCCCTTGCAAATAAGCTTTCCGCCCGCCTTGAAAAGGCACCGCCGAAGTCATGCGATGGAAATTGTGCCTCCTGCCCTGCTTGCCCGTCGAATATGGGAGGTGAGGAAGCATGATGAAAGAAATGCTTATAATTTTCTTTACCGCCATTTTGACCAACAACTTCGTGCTTGCCAAATTCCTCGGAATTTGCCCCTTCCTCGGCGTGTCTAAAAAGACGTCTACCGCCTTTTCAATGAGCGTCGCCGTAACCTTGGTTATGGTAATCGCAACGGCGGCGACTTGGCCCGTGCATAACTATATTCTTGTTAAATACGGCCTTGAATACTTGCAAACGATTGTGTTTATTCTTATAATCGCCGCGTTGGTACAGCTTATTGAAACGGCTATCAAGAAATTTTCGCCGCCGCTTTATCAGGCGCTCGGTATTTACCTGCCGCTTATTACAACCAACTGTGCCGTTTTGGGCGTAACCGTGCTTAATATAAGCGAAAGCTATACCATGGGCGAGTCGCTTGTAAACGCTTTCGGCGCAGGTATCGGTTTCCTTGTTGCGATGATGATTTTTTCGGGCGTCAGAGGACGCATGGAATCCTGCGATATCCCGAAATCGCTCCAGGGGTTGCCTATTACACTTATTGCGGCGTCGATTACGGCGCTTACCTTCCTCGGTTTCGGCGGAATTGTCGAAAACCTGTTTGCGTAAAGGGGGACTGTGACTTATGGAAATACTTGTTCCCGTAATAATTGTTGCGGCGATAGGACTTGTTTGCGGCGTTATGCTTTCGCTTGCGTCTCATTTCCTTGCCGTAAAAACCGACGAGCGCATCGAAAAGGTGCGTGAGGTGCTGCCCGGCGCTAACTGCGGCGCCTGCGGATATACCGGCTGTGACGGCTACGCCGCCGCAATCGTCTCGGGGGATGCCGAGCTTACTAAATGCGCCCCCGGCGGCTCCGAAACCGCAAAAGCAATCGGCGAAATAATGGGGGCCGACGTCGGCGATGTCCGTAAAAAATACGCCGTTGTTATGTGCAGCGGATATCACGATGTTAACGAAAATAAATTCGATTACCACGGCTTAAACTCGTGTGCCGCCGCCGCGTTAGTTGCCTCGGGCCCCGCCTCCTGCCGTTACGGCTGTATGGGACTCGGCGACTGCGCCGCTGTTTGCGCAAACGATGCTATCTCGGTTATTAACGGGGTTGCCGTTGTGGACAAAGAGCTTTGCGGCGGCTGCGAAAAATGCGTTACCGCCTGCCCGAAGCAGATTATACGAGTTGTTGACGCCGATTCCCGTGCCGTTGTTGCCTGCAAAAATGCCGACAAGGGCGCCGAAACCCGTAAAATTTGTAAAACG
This sequence comes from Acutalibacteraceae bacterium, assembly GCA_045119575.1. Taxonomy (GTDB): domain Bacteria; phylum Bacillota; class Clostridia; order Oscillospirales; family Acutalibacteraceae; genus UMGS1976. Next base: position 6,472 of record JBGVDX010000072.1, on the reverse strand, counting down.
GGCTGTATCGGCTGTATGAAATGCCAAAAGGTTTGCGAATACGGCGCCGTTACGGTTACGAATTTTGTTGCTGCCGTTGATAACGATAAATGCGTCGGTTGCGGAAAATGCGAAGAAGCCTGCCCGCAACATATTATTAAGGTTATGCACTAATAAAAAAAGACTGAGGATTTTCCTCAGTCTTTTTTTGTATCAAATTCCGGAATAAAGCTCTCCGAAACGGTGCCTCCCTCTTGAATAAAGGCGTTTTTAACCCCGATTTTCTCGGCGAATGATACAACCTCGGCGTATTCCTCGTCGGATACGGCGCGGCTGAGCTCAGCGTAGGACGTATCGCAAACGGGGGTATACTGGTTCATAATGCTGATATAAATATTATCGCCGTAGGTGTCGTAAAGATATTTTATTACCGCCTTTGAGTCGTCGGCATGGTCGGGTAAAACAAGGTGTCGCACGATAACGCCGCTTTTCATCATCCCGTTTTTGTCAAACCGCGGCTTGCCGCCAAGCGAAAACATCTTTTTGAGCGCCGCTTTTGCAACCTCGGGATAATCGTGTGCGTTAGAAAATTTTTCGGCGAGGGAACAACTAATATACTTAAAATCGGGCAAAAAAATTTTAACCTTGCTGTCCAACATATCGAGCGTTTCGGGCAAATCATATCCGCCCGAATTATACACAACGGGAATATGCAGCTTGGCGATATCAAGCGCCGCCGAAATTTGCGGAACAAAATGGCTCGGCGTAACCAAATTAATGTTGTGAACGCCCTTTTCCTGCAAATCCTCAAATATAGCGGCGAGCTCGGTTACCGAAACCTCTTTGCCTACCGAAAAACGGCTTATTTGGCGGTTTTGACAAAAAACGCAACCGAGATTGCATCCTGAAAAAAAGACCGCTCCCGAGCCGTTTTTGCCCGAGATACACGGTTCCTCCCAATAATGGGGAGCGGCACGCGCTACTGTAATTTTTTTATCGGTGCGGCAAACGCCCGCGTTGCCTTTTTCGCGGTTGGCGCCGCATTTTCGCGGACAAATTTCACACTTTGATAAATCCTGCATTTTTTATCACCAAATGCAGTATACCATTTAATTTTCCCTTATTCAAGAGCGTCGCAATCGGTTTCGCCGCATCTCGGAAAGGCGGTAACGTTGCCGATTTTATCCATAAGCACCAAGAACAGCCGGTCGTATGATTTATACCCCGCTTTTCTAAGCTTGTTTTTAAGCGTTTGCTCGGTCATTTTAACCGAACTAAGCGCCTCTTCAATAAGCTTTCCTTCGATTACAACGCAGGCGGGGATTTCCTCTTGCGTAACGGCGATGTTCATATCGGTGGGAGTAAGCGGCGCCGTTTTTGTTAGAGGTAATATCGAAAACCTTCCGTTCGGCTCAAGGATAACCGTGTCAAGCTGAGATACGTCGAAATAGCCTTGCGACCGACATGCGGAGGTGAACTCGTTCATGTCAATTTTGACCTTTTTAAAATTTTGGTCGTACATTTTTCCGTGTTCCATCAATATTACGGGTTTGCCCGTAATAAATCGCCGCATACGAATGCTTTTATCGGTCAAAATCGAGGTGGCAAATGTGAACAAAGCGAACACAACAAGCCCGATTAAACAATGAATAACCTGTTTGCCCTCGGAGGTCGCCATCTCGGCGGCAATCGAGCCGATTGAGATTGAGTTTACATAGTCAAAAATCGAAAGGTCGGATACTTGACGGTAACCGAGCAGTTTTGCTAATAAAAATAACACAATAACCGACGAAATTGCCGCCAAAAACGCTTTTAAATATTCAATAATAACCACACCCTTTGCGATTATTGTGGACAAAAAAAGCCCCCGCTAAACGCAAGGGGGCTTTTAAAATTATATTATTCGGTTCTTAACGCTTCAACGGGGTCTTTTTTAGCCGCGACGCCCGACGGAATAAGTCCGGCGATAAAGGTAAGCAGCATGCTTATGATAACCAATACAATTGCGCCGCCAAACGGCAAGGTTGCGCTGATATTGTTGATATCGGTAAGTGCTCGCACAACGGCTGTTATCGGTATGCAAAGAATTACCGTAATTACAATACCTATAACGCCCGCCGCAAATCCGACGATTAACGTTTCGGCGTTGAATACGCGGGAAATGTCGCTCTTTGAAGCGCCGATTGAACGGAGAATACCGATTTCCTTTGTACGTTCAAGTACCGAAATGTAGGTGATAATACCAATCATAATCGACGAAACGATAAGCGAGATTGCAACGAATGCGATAAGAACATACGAAATTGCGTTAATAATGGTCGTAATCGACGACATCATAAGCTGGACGTAATCGGTATAATCAATTTTGTCGTCCTCGTTTTCCTGCTTTTCGTTGTATTTTGTAATCTCTTTTGAGATACTGTCTTTGTTGTCGAACGACGAAGCGTAAATATTTATCGCGGTCGGACTGCTAAGGTCAACAAAGCCGAGCTTTTTCATAGCGTCCTTGTAGGTGGTGCTTGCCGTTTCGGGCATAAGCACATCGTAGAAATGAGCGAGCTCTTCTTCGGTAAAATTGGGTAACGCATGGCTAAGCAGCTCGTTAAGCGCCGTTGCGGTCATGGCGCCGTAGTATTCACGTTTTTCGGCGGCGTACTTTCCGCGTACCTGCTCGCCTATGGCTTCCTCGGCGTATTCCATAACCGTTTTGTCGTCCATTTTGTTGATGTAGTCGGCAACGTTATCTACTTTTTCTCCCATTTGCTGTGCATACGCTTCGGTTAACATTTGACGGAGCTGCTCAACCGTCATCTGCCCAATAGTGGCGTCAACCTGCGACTTAACATAATCGTCGTCGGGCTCCGACATCATTGATGTGTAAAGCTCGGCGCGGTCGGCGACCGAAAGGCTTTCGGCATACGCCTTAAATGCGGTTGCCTTATCGGTTATGCTTGACTGGCTTGTGCCCTCTACCTTAAAGGGAAGTCCCGTGAAAATATCGGTGTCGGGGCTTTCCATCTGCTTTTTAACTATGTCGCTGTTTTCGGCGATTTCGACAATGCGCGTTGTAAGGTCGCGGGTATATCCTATTGAACCATTCATGGAAGAGGAAAGCGCATCCTCGTTGGGTCGTACTATACCCGAAATTTTGATATCAATTCCGCTGTCGTAAACGAATTTAAGTCCGGCGTCGCTTTCGCGTAAATCCCTGTTCGTGCCGTCCTCGGAAATTTGGTAACAGCTGCTTGTCGGGATAAGCTTAAAGGTCTTTGAACAAATATCTTCGTAGCTATACTTGCTTTCCTCGGTATCAAGCTGTTCCTGCTTCATGGCCGATTCAAGCACGGCGGTAAGCTCGTCGGAGGTTTTAAGTCCAAGCGCATAAAGGCAAAGGTCGCTTATCTCGTTGTTTTTGTCAACTATAAGAACAACCTCGTTGTAATTTTTCGGCCATTCGCCGTAAATGCAGTCGTACTGGCTTTTGGTAAGCTCGTTAATGCCCTTGCCGTCCTGGTCACTTAAAATTTCTGTCCAAACGTTCATTTTTGCGAACGCCTGCTGATATCCGGCATTCATCATGCTGTTTTCGGCGCCGTAAATACCCGAAAGCAGTTCGCTTACGTCCGATTTGACGATTTTATTGTCGGAGTCTTTGGTGTAAATGCTTAAATCTAAGTCATAGGAATACTGAACGGCGCTGATATACTGTTTAATGCTTTCGTCCTTTTCGATAAATTCCTTAAATTTCTTTAAGTTGTTGGTTTCCACCTCGGCGCTGTTCATGGTATTAATTAACTCGTACATAATCGAGTTGGAATAAACGGCGTCAAGCTCATGCTTAACTTTTTTATCGTTCGCGCCCATAAGGTTGGTTACAAGGCTGGACATATCAACCGTCTCGGCGGCAATCTGTATCGGATAACTGGAAAGGGTATCCTCCTGAACGCGGTTGATATAAAGGTTGATACCGTTTGAAAGCGCCATAATGAGCGCAATGCCGATAATACCTATACTTCCCGCAAAGGATGTCATAAAGGTGCGTGCTTTTTTGGTCATGAGGTTGTTAAGCGAAAGGGAAAGCGCGGTAAAAAAGGACATGGACATTTTGCCCTCTTTTTTGTGTGCAAACTTTTTCTTTTCGGGGGCCTCAAGTATATATTCCGAGTCGTACGGGTTGGAGTCGTTAACAACCTCGCCGTCAAGGAGCTTGACAATTCTCGTAGAATATTTTTCGGCAAGCTCAGGGTTATGGGTTACCATGATGATAAGCTTGTCGTTGGATATTTCCTTTAAAATCTCCATAATCTGAACCGAGGTTTCGCTGTCAAGGGCGCCGGTCGGTTCGTCGGCAAGTAAAATTTCGGGGTCGTTAACAAGTGCGCGGGCGATAGCAACACGCTGCATTTGACCTCCCGACATTTGGTTAGGCTTTTTATTAAGCTGGTCGGAAAGTCCAACCTTTGCAAGCGCCTCTTCTGCGCGGCGGCGACGCTCGGCCTTTGATACGCCCGAAAGTGTAAGCGCAAGCTCAACGTTGCTTAAAACCGTTTGGTGGGGGATAAGGTTATAGCTTTGAAAAACAAAACCTATCGAATGGTTACGGTAGGAGTCCCAATCGCCGTCTTTAAAATTCTTGGTCGAGCGGTTATTGATGGACATATCGCCGCTGTCGTATTGGTCAAGCCCGCCTATAATGTTAAGCAGTGTTGTTTTGCCGCAACCCGATTGACCGAGCACGGAAACAAACTCGTTTTTACGGAACTCAATGCTTATTCCTTTCAGCGCCTCAACCTTTGTGTTGCCGGCCGAGTAGCTTTTAACAATATTAGTTAGCTTAAGCATGAAAATACTCCTTTAATCACTATAACTTATATTTTAATAATAACAAAACAATACCTTTAACTCAAGTGAAGCGGTATAAGTTTAATCAAATTTTAACAAAAACATTCACCCAATGCAATAATTGGGGTGAACTATTATAGAAAATGTGTTACAATTTAATGGGAGGCGATAAAATGGAACCTAAAAACTATACTGTTACTAAAATCGAAGGCGAATATGCCTATTTGACCGACGAAAACGGAGCCGAGCTTTTTATTGCGCTTGCGTTGTTGCCTTTGGGCACCGACGTCGGTACAAGCTTGCGTTTCGAAAACTTCATGTATACAATAATATGACTTATATAAAAACTTTTTCTTCGCCCGTCGGCGCCCTAACCGTGAAAAGCGACGGCGCCGCTGTAACCGAAATCATTTTCGGCGATTTAGCCGGACGGGACGACCTGCCGATATTAAACGAAGCCGAAAAACAGCTTGGCGAATATTTTTGCGGAACTCGCCGTGATTTTGACCTGCCGATTGTGATTAGCGGAACCGCTTTTCAGGTTAAGGTTTGGGCTGCTCTTAGAAAAATACCGTACGGCGAAACGGTTTCTTATAAAACGCTGGCCGAAATGGTGGGAAACGAAAAGGCTTGCCGTGCGGTGGGAATGGCTAACAACAAAAATAAAATCCCTATAATTGTGCCGTGTCACCGCGTGATAAATGCCGACGGGACGTTGGGCGGTTTTTCGGACGGCGCAGCGATAAAAAAGATATTATTAGATACCGAAAGAGGAAAACGAGATGACAAATAAGCTGAAAACAACCGCCTTGCATTATCATGACATAAATCCCGAAATTAACGAATTTTTGAATATGGCGTCGGAGTACCGTGAAATGATAATGAGGTACGAATGTGCCCTGCTTGAAATCAAAACAAAGTTAGAGGTTCTTAACAACGAAATTTCGGTAAGATACCGTCGCAACCCCATTGATTTTATAAAATCGCGAATAAAATCCCCCCAATCAATACTTAAAAAGATGAAACGTCAGGGACTTGATGTTACGGTTGAAAACGTCGAGAAATATATTAATGATATTGCGGGAGTGCGAGTAATATGCTCGTTTATCGACGATATTTACGAAATTGCACATATGCTTGGCTGTCAGGACGACATAACCGTGATTAAAGTAAAGGATTACATAAAAAATCCGAAGCCCAACGGGTATCGCAGTTATCATATGATAGTTGAAATTCCCGTGTTTTTCTCCGACTCAAAAACTCCCATGAAGGTTGAAATCCAAATCCGCACAATTGCCATGGACTTTTGGGCAAGCGAGGAACACGACCTTAAATATAAAAACGAAAACGCCGACATGCATGAAATTGAAAAGGAACTTCTTGAATGTGCTAACGATATTAATAAAATTGACCTTCGTATGCAGCATATAAGAGATAAGGTGTACAAGAATTTATAAAAATAAATGCATAAAAAGGAGATGCTTTTTTTCCAAAAAGCGTCTCCTTTTTTTATTTAAAATAAAACAATCCCTCAGAAAAAAACAAAATAACCTTCGCATTAAAACAGATGCCTTCGCGCAAATCAGGATAGCCTTTGCATTAAAACAAGAATTGCCTCAACGTAAAACAAAACAGCCTCCGTTCGGTTTTC
>JBGVDX010000071.1:0-3292 GCA_045119575.1 Acutalibacteraceae bacterium | reverse complement strand
CCGTTTAAAGAGCATACTCCCGTTGTAACCGAATGCGGCGGCAACATAAACGATATGCTCGATGTTAAGGTAGAAACCGACTTTTGCAAGCGTTACATGGCTCGCGTTGTTAAAAACATTAAGGTCGGCCCCTCACCTCGCTGGCTTAGAGAGCGTCTCCGTGCAAGCGGCGTTCGTCCGATTAGCAATATAGTCGACATCACTAACTATGTAATGCTTGAATACGGTCAACCGATGCACGCTTTCGACTATAAGCTCGTTGACGGCGGAAAAATCCGCGTGCGTCAGGCTAACGCAGGCGAAAAAATCACCACTCTTGACGGCGTTGAACGTGAACTAACTGAAAAAATGATGGTTATTGCCGACGAAAACAAACCCGTTGCCGTTGCAGGTGTTATGGGCGGCGAATTCAGCGGAATCATGGACGATACAAATACTATCGTTTTTGAATCGGCTTGCTTCGACGGCGCCTCGGTAAGAACAACCGCTAAAGCTCTCGGTATGCGTACCGACGCGTCTTCACGTTACGAAAAGGGACTTCCCGCAAAGCTTTGCGAATATGCGCTTGACCGTGCTTGTGAGCTTATTACCATGCTTGGCGCAGGCGAGGTTGTCGGCGGATATATTGACGAAGGCGGGTATGATAAAACTCCGAAAACGGTTAAATTTGAGCCTGAATGGACAAATAAATTCCTTGGTACAAATATTGAAAAGGCCGAAATGGTTAAAATTCTTGAGCGTCTTGGCTTTACCGTTGACGGCGACGTAATTACAGTACCTTATTACCGTATCGACATTGAGCATAAAGCCGATATTGCGGAAGAAATCGCCCGTATTTACGGATACAACAAAATCACCAACACGGGTATTCGCGGCTGTGCAAACGGTAAGGTTACCGATATTCAAAAATTTGAGCGTACAATGAGCAATTGCATGCTCTCCCTCGGTTATTCTCAGATTAACACCTATTCCTACATCAGCCCGAAGGCATATGACATGATAAATACCCCCGACGACATGAGAAAATCGGTTAAAATCATGAATCCGCTTGGCGAGGACACCTCGCTTATGCGTAATACCACTTTGCCGTCTATCATGGATATTCTGTCACTTAACTACAAGAACAGAAACGCTTCAGCAAGGCTTTACGAAATTGCAACCAAATATATCCCGAACGGTGAAAACGAATTGCCGACAGAAAGAAAAGTTCTTACCGTTGGAGCATACGGAAACGTCAATTTCTATGATATCAAGGGCGTAGTTGAGGAAACCTTACGCAAGCTTAACGTTACCGAATGGGATGTTGAGGCCTCCTCTACCGAATATGCTTTCCACCCCGGCAGAACAGCCGTTTTAACAGTCGGTGGCAAGCGTCTCGGCGTTATAGGTCAAATTCACCCGTCGGTTTGCGCTAATTATGACATCGACAGCGAAATATATGTCGCTATGATTGATTTTGAGACGGCATATACTAACCGCGCCGATGAACGTGTATATCATACTTTACCGAGATATCCGTCGGTATCCCGCGACCTTGCTATTATTTGCGATAAGGAATTACCCGTTCTTTCGCTTAAAAAGGCTATCATCAACGCCTCGGGCAACCTACTCGAAAAGGTTGAGCTGTTTGACGTTTACATGGGCGAACAGATTGAAAGCGGTAAAAAGAGTGTTGCTTATGCGCTCACTCTTCGCTCCGAAAACGGCACCCTTAACGATAAACAATGCGACAAGGTTGTAGGAAAAATAATCGCAGAGATTGAAAAGCTCGGCGCAACATTACGAACTTAAGGAGACTTATGATGAGCAAATTCGGTTCATTTATAAACGGCGGAAAGGAATACCGTATTCACGATTATAACCTTAAACGCCCTCTTCTCAACTATATGTGGAACTCTAAACTGCTCGCCGGAGTTAACAACCTCGGCGGCGGTGTTGGAGCCTACGGCGGTCGTACATTGGCGTATATCAGCACCGAACACGCTTGCCGTACCTCTATTATCCGCGACGGAAACCGCTATTTTTACATTCGAAACGAAGAAACGGGCGAAGTGTTTAACCCCGGTTACTATCCGATGTGTACCGAAATTAACAATTACAGTTGCGTTCACGGACTGGGCTATTCGGTTATTTCGGGTGAATGTTTCGGCGTAAAAGCCACCGCAAGAGTTTTTGTAAACAATTTTGACCCTTGTGAGGTTTGGACTCTTACTCTTGAAAATGTAAGCGATAAATCGATTAAGTTTTAAGTTTTCTCGCTTGCCGATTTTTTGCTTGAGGGATATCAGCGCTATTCCGATTATAACTCCTACGTTCACGGCCATTTTGACGACGACGACAACGTTGTACTTTGCATGAACGAGGCTATGGAAAGACCGCATAAATGGTTTAACGGATTTATTTCGTCCGATAAAAAACCGAGCGGCTTCGACACCTCTAAAAAGGCGGTTTTCGGTGCATTCGGCAACATTAACTGCCCCAAAATCGTTGTCGACGGCAAATGCACAAACAGTCTTTCCGCCTGCGAGCAAATGACCGGTGTGCTTGAGCATACATTTGAACTTAAAGCCGGTGAAAAAGATACGCTTAACGTACTTATCGGCTGTGCCGACGGTATGGAAAGCGCTAAGGCTATATCCGAAAAGTTGTTTGCCGACGGCAAGATTGAAGCAGATTATAAAGCTTTGCTTGACGAAAAGGCCGCTGTTTTAAACTCGATAAAAGTCAGCACACCTGACGATAAAATCAACAACTTCACAAACGTTTGGATTAAGCAGCAGGTACAGCTTTGCGCCGAAGCAGGTCGTGACACGGGTAAAGGTTTCCGTGACCAGCTTCAGGACGCTTGGGCAATTTGTGCTTTCAACAGCGAGCTCGGCGAGAAAAAAATACTTGAAACGCTTGAATATGAATATCCTGACGGCCGTTGTGTACGTGGTTGGCTACCTCTTGACCATCATGTTTATTCCGACGGCATGACTTGGATTGCGCCGACAGTTAACGCGTTTATTAAAGAAACGGGCGACGCCTCTATTCTTGATAAAAAGGTTAAATACCTACTTTCCGAAGAAGTCGGCACCGTTTGGGACCATATTTTGCGCGCCGTTCGTTACAGCGCAAACGACCTCGGCGATGACGGACTTGTTCATTCGCTTGACGGTGACTGGAACGACTCTCTCAACATGACGGGACTTGAAGGTAAGGGTGAAAGCGTTTGGACCTCGATTGCTCTTACATATGCTCTTAAAAACGTTGAAGAAATGGCAACAAAATTCGGTAAGGGCGATGATAT
>JBGVDX010000070.1:0-4960 GCA_045119575.1 Acutalibacteraceae bacterium | reverse complement strand
GATTAAGTATCGGTTTTCATTTTTTATACCGTGCAAGGTTAATAAATGGCAGAAAAATGCTCACCCTCTCAGGGTTCGAGTCCCATATGTTTACGCAAATATAAAAGACGTACCCGAAAAAGGTACGTCTTTTATATGCGTAAGAGCGACTAAAAGTAGTATAGGCGGGGGTAAAAACGACCAAAAGTAGTGTGCGTTATCTATTCGACAAATTGGAATTTGTATTTCTGTATTAGTCCTCCGTCATTGTTCTCCAAAACAGCTTTTCAGCAATTACATAAGTACTGTATTTTCCGTTAGTGGAAATCGGTTTTTCTTCCGTATAATTTATGGGATTAAAACCATCCCAATCCGCCCATACTATCAGCTTGTTATCACGAGTTTTACCAAGTAGGTCGCTATGAAAATTCAAATATGCACCAAAAATGTCGCAGAAATAATTATCCTCCCAGCCAACAATATTACATTTTCTTACTCCTGTAAAACGCAGTTCAATAGGTTTATTACACTGACTATGTAATACCATTTCAATGCTATGCTCAATCAATTCGCCATTTGCCATAGCACCCTTATCATTAACAAATGCTCCGCTATGATAATTTATTGATACTATACAGCTATCGTGAAATCCGTTATATTCTTGCATCAAATTTTCGATATCAATTTCATTTTTTATTTCATTCCACATATAGTACCAAAACTCCTTCTTTTATTCCCGTGATAGTTTTTCGTCAAATTCAAGTTTGTTAAATAGATTATACCATAATTCTATAAAGCAATCAAGGCGAAGCCTTGTATATCATCAATTCCGAAGGAATTGCATATCATCCGCAACTTGTTGCGGTATATCATCAAGCCGCAGGGAGATTTATACACGGCTTTGCCGTGATGATATACAGCCACGCAGGGGCTGATGAGATACACGCTGGCGCGTGATGATATGCCAAGCCTGCGGCTTGGATAAAAAAAGAAGTAGCTTTTGGTAGACAAAAGATGCTTTTTTGCTGGCGCGCTTGAAGGGACACAGCCGCACTTGACTTCGTCGTGCGTCAGGCATCCTTGCGGCATAGCCGCTGCGGACTTCGCAGCTAAAAACAGTCACACCGGACTGTTTTTTTGACGCTGCTCACCCTCTCAGGGTTCGAGTCCCATATGCTTATACAAATATAAAAGACGTACCTGAAAAAGGTACGTCTTTTATATGGCGCGCTTGAAGGGACTCGAACCCCTGACCTACTGGTTCGTAGCCAGTCACTCTATCCAGCTGAGCTACAAGCGCATATTTATTCGTGCCAAAGTATAATATCACAACTTGCAAATAAATGCAAGCATTTTTTTAAAAAAATATAAAATACGATACGATGAGCGTATTGTTATATTGAAAATGATGTGGTAAAATGTATTTATTAATCAAAAAAGGACGCATGAGATGGTAATTCTTTCGGTTGATAAGGTTGCGAAAAGTTTCGGCGGAGATACTCTCTTCTCCGACGTTACGTTTGAAATAAAAGATAACGATAAATTTGGCTTTATCGGTCCAAACGGGGCGGGTAAAACCACCCTTTTTCGTATTCTAACGGGTCAAACCGACCCCGACGCAGGCGCCGTAGTCCGTTCAAAAGGGCTGCGTGTGGGATATATGCGTCAAATGGTGGCCGCAAAAGGCTCGGTTACGGGATACGAGGAGGCGCTGTCGGTTTTTGGCGATTTAATCGAAACCGAAAACGCCCTGCTTGCCGCCGAAAAACGCCTTGAATTTGACCATTCGCACGAAGCAATCAACCGCCATAACGAGTTACAGGAAAAATATCAGCTTTCGGGCGGCTTAACCTATAAAAGCCGTACCCGTTCGGCGCTTATCGGCTTGGGATTAACCGACGAACAAATGAATTTACCGCTAACCTCGCTTTCGGGCGGCCAGTTATCGAAAATTTCGCTTGCGAAGTTGCTTCTTGCGCCGAGCGATTTACTTTTGCTTGACGAGCCGACCAACCATCTTGATACCGCCTCCTGCGAATGGCTGGAGGATTATTTGCGTAGTTATAAAGGCGCCGCTGTAATCGTGTCCCATGACCGATATTTTCTTGACGCGGTCACCAACCGCACCGCCGAAATAGAGGGCGGCAGGGTTTTTGTCACTAACGGGAATTATACCGAATACATGAAATTAAAAGCGATACGTGTTGAATCCGAAATGCGCGAATACGAAAATACCATGAAAGAGATTGAGCGTATCGAGGGCATTATCGAGCAACAGCACCGATGGAACAAGGAACGCAACATTCGCACCGCCGACTCAAAGCAAAAGCAGGTCGACCGTCTGCGAGAAACCTTGCACAAGCCGATTATAGAAAACAGCGACATCCACTTTAAATTTACGCCGCAAAACGTGACAGGCAACGAGGTGCTGCACATAAACGGCGCCACAAAAGCATACGGCGACCGCGTGCTTTACAAGGACGTAAGGCTTGATGTTTTGCGTGGCGAGAGGGTATTTTTGCTCGGAGCAAACGGTTGCGGAAAAACCACCCTTATCCGAGAAATCATGGCAGGTACCGGGGTGCGTTTCGGCGCAGGGGTAAAGTGCGGCTATTTTGACCAAACGCAGCGCACCTTGCACGACGAAAAAACCGCGCTTGACGAAATTTGGGACGAACACCGCAACATGACCCGTACCGAAATCCAAAACGCGCTTGCCCTTTTCCGTTTCCGCGGCGACGACGTGTTTAAAAAGGTCGGCGATTTATCGGGCGGAGAAAGAGCGAAACTCGCAATACTTAAACTTATGCTGTCGGGCGCAAACTTCCTGCTCCTTGACGAGCCGACCAACCACCTCGATATTTATTCAAGAACGGCGCTTGAGGACGCATTACTTGCCTTTGACGGAACCTTGCTTATCGTGTCGCACGACCGCCGATTTATAAACCGACTGGGCGACAAAATTTGGTCGATGGAAAACGGCGAGGTGCTTGAATACCGCGGAAACTATGACTATTATCTTGAAAAACGGAAACCGCCCTTAGAGGAACAAAAAACACAAAAGGTTATGGGCAGCGGCGGGCTTGGCTATAAAGAGAAAAAGGAACAGCAATCAAGAATAAGAAAGCTGCGTACAAGTATAACCAACCTTGAAACCCGACTTGCGGAAATCGAAAGCGAAACGGCGAAGCTTAACGATGAGCTTTTGTCGGAAGAGGTGGCCGCCGATTACAAAAAAACTATCGAAATCACCGAACGCCTTGCCGAGCTTGAAGCCGAAATGGAGATAAAACTCAACCAATGGGCCGAGGCGACTGAGGAGTTGGAAAATTATCAATGAAAACCCTTTATATAACCGACCTTGACGGCACGCTTCTCGGCGACGGCGCAAAGCTCAGCGATTTTACTCGCGACACAATCAACCGCCTTATCGACGGGGGTATGAACTTTACGATTGCAACCGCCCGTTCCTACGGCTCGGCGGGGGAAGTGACCAAGGGGCTTAAAACGAGTGCGCCTGCCGTGCTTATGAACGGCGTTTTTCTTTACGAATTGGCCGATAAAAGGGCGGTAAACGTTTTCCGCTACCCTGACGGTGTCGCCGAAAAGGTAATTGACGCTTTTCGAGCCGAGGGTTGCGACCCCAACGTTTATTCATACACCGACGATATTGATATCCAGTTCGGCAAAGACCCTACCGATTACGAAACCGAATTTTTCGAACGCCGCAAAAAGCTTTTCAAGGTGTACAGTACGGTTGAAAATTACAACTGCGACAACGTGATATACATAAACCGAGTTAACCGCTACGACCTTTTACGGAAAATAGCCGACCGTGTTGAGAAAATTGACGGCGCCGACTATGTGCTTTACGCCGATAATTATTCCGACTATTATTTTTTGGAGGTTTTCTCCGCAAAGGCGAACAAAAAAGCGGGTATTGAGCTTTTACGTCAAATGGGATACGAAAAAATCGTTGCGTTCGGCGATAATTATAACGACCTCGGAATGTTTGAGGCGGCCGATGTGAGCGTTGCCGTGGAAAACGCATGCGACGACGTAAAAAACGCCGCCGATATCGTGATTGGGAAAAATTCCGAGGACGGCGTAGCTAAGTTTTTGCTTCAATGTGTTGAAAAGGAATAGCATAAAATGCTACAATAGGAGAATAAAGTTGAAACTAAGAATTTTAACTGTTATTTTGTCGGCTTGCCTGCTGTTTTGTTCTTGCGGAAATACAAGCGGCTACCGATTAGACGGTTTCGCAATGAATACAATGGTCAGCGTCGCTGTATATGGTAAAGATAGCGAAAATAACGCCTCGGCGGCTTTGCGGGAAATAACGGCGACCGAAAACATAATTTCGTGGAACGTTAAATCGAGCGAAACGGCGAAAATCAACGCCGCCGGCGGCAGGGAAGTTTTTGCGCCGACGGTGGCGGGGCTTATAGGCGAGCTTATGCCCGTTTGCGAGGCAACCGACGGCCGCTATTCGCTTACGTTGCGCGAACTTTGCGATTTGTGGGGAATAGGTACCGAAAAAGCCGATTTGCCGAGCGAGGTTGATATTTCAGCGGCGCTCAAAAAATGCGACTGCGAAATTTTTGTTTCGGGGGATAACGTAACCCTGTCTAACCCGTCGGCGGCGCTTGATTTTGGCTCGGTCGGAAAGGGCTACGCCTGCGACAAAGTTTATGATTTGATTAAATCAAACGGAGCCGACGCCGCTGTTGTTTCGGTCGGCGGAAGTATTCTTTGCTTCGGACAAAAAAACGGCGGATTTACCGTTGATATCGCGACCCCGGGCAATATAAACAACAGTTTAGGCTCGCTTAAATTTGATACAACCGCTTTTATTTCCACGTCGGGCAGCGAAGAACGCTTTTTTGAAAAGGACGGCAAAAAGTATCATCATATTTTCGACGCAAAAACGGGATACCCCTTGATAAGTGAGCTAAAAAGCGTCACCGTCGTCGCAAAA
>JBGVDX010000069.1:0-5864 GCA_045119575.1 Acutalibacteraceae bacterium | reverse complement strand
CTGTTTATCAGTCGCTTGACAATTCCTATTACATCAACCATAACGGCGAAAAGAAAAAGTCCAACTACGGCGCATATTTCGCCGACTACAAATGCACCATTTCCAAAAAAGACAGCAGCCAGAACATAACCCTTTACGGCCACCATATGCGTGACCAAACCATGTTCGCGCAGATTAGAAAATACAAGAACATTGAGTTTTACAAGGAAAACCCGACCTTGACCTTCAGCACAATGTACAAGGAAAGCAAATACAAAGTATTTGCCGCCTTTATCACCAACGCTGACCCCGCCGACGACAACGGCTATTTCTTCGATTTCGCCGTTCAGGGCTTTGTTAACCAAAACGATTTCCTCGCTTGGATTGAGCAGGTAAGGCGCCGTTCAATTATCAACACGTCGGTTGATGTTATCGAAGGCGACGATATCCTTACCTTAAGCACCTGTACATACGAGCTTGGCACGTCGATGGATATGCGTTTTATCGTTATGGCGCGCAAGGTTAGAGACGGCGAAAGCGAAACGGTTAACGTTACGAAGGCTAAGCAAAACCCGAAACCCCTTTATCCCCAAGCTTGGTACGACCGTTTCGGTTCAAAGAAGCCGACCTTTGAGGACGGGCTTATCACATGGGGCGAAACAACCTCCCAAGTCTCCAGCGTAATTGAGCACGTTCAAATTCAAAACCCGAGCTCAAATACGCAAATACCGACGACTTCCCAAGAAACAACATCTTACACGTTTGTAAACCCGTTTAACCCCACTACGAGCACACCGCAAAATAATACCACCAGCGACGATTTTTACGTTAATGACGATCCGATTATACCGCCGTGGGTGGATACATCGTCGGAAAATATTATCAATCCGTGGGATTCGTCGTATTATAACGGCGAAAACGTCGGCTCATATTTTACGGGAAGTTTAATTTATTAAAAAACAAAAATCAAAACATACATTAAGGAAGTAATACACAATGTATATTGAGGGCATTTATCTTAACACAGAGGTTGACAGCACCTTCGACAACATGATGAGCTCGGTTGCCGACTATACTGGCAGCGTAAAGGCGGAGTCCACAAAGGATTTTCTGCTTGCGTTGTCAAACGCGGTTGAACGCTCCAAAATTGTCATGGCGCTCGGTCCACTTTTCGGCAAAAGCGGCCTTATTAACATCATGTCAAAGGGGTTATCGTTACCCATGGCTGAGGTTGATTGGCAGGCAATCGGTATTGAGCCAATTTTGGATGCCGCTTTACCGAAGGGCGCCGTTCCCCTTATCAGCAGCGACGACACGTTGGTGGGAATGATACTTGAAAGCGGCGAGCAAAGCATAATCGTGCTTAACGAGAACGCCGATATGCGCGCCGAAATGCTCGAAACGTACATTGAGCCTTATATCGGGCTTAAATCGGTCGAAGCGGTAAACGAGCCGTCGACCGACGACATAAACCTTAGCGATATCCCCGAAGGCAGCGATTTTAACGGCGGCTACGACGAAATAATCGGCGAGGGATATTACGTCAGCGGCGGCAAAACCATAGTTGACGACCTTTTCGACAACAAATCCGACGGTAACCGTATCGGATTTATCGAAGAGAAGGATTTCGTTTTAGAGGACGAGCCCAAAAAAGAGAAAAAGCCGAGCAAAATTAAAAAGTTTATTGTACCGATTATTGCCGTTTTGCTTGTCGGCGCTATTATAGGCGGATATTTCGGATATACCGAATTTTACATGCCGTCAAAATGCCGCGACGACTACGCCGTTTTACGCACATATAAGGACGAGGACGGCGACAAATCGCTTTTACACAAAAACGAAATTGTCCAGTACGGCAAGCTTTACGAAATAAACAACGACATGATAGGCTGGCTCAGTATTGAGGGCACGGGTATCGACTATCCCGTAGTAAGCGCCGCAAAAAGAAGCGAAAGCCATTACAAAAGACGTACCTTTTCGGGCATTTACGGCAGCTACGGAACCCCGTATATAAAGCACGAATACGGCCTTAATTCGGCTTACCCGCTTAATCTTGCCATTTTCGGAAACAATACCGAGGACGGCAATATGTTCAGCAATATCGAAAAATATCTTGACATCGAATATTACAAGGCGCACCCGATTATCACCATGAATTCCATTCTTTACGACGATACGTGGAAAATTGTAAGCGTAATGCCTATGGATAAAAATTTGCAAACCGCCGCCGTAGACTATACAAAGTCTTACGCCGACGAAGCCTCTATACCGAAGGATTATATCGACGCGCTTTCAACCTATTCCTTCATCAACTGCGCCGATACCGCCGACACCGAGGACCATTTACTAACCCTTATCGCTCCCTACTCGAAGGACAAGGACATTAACATCGTCGTCACCGCCCGCAGAGTAAGGGACAACGAGGCGGCAACCACCGACACATCCTCCGCCACATACAACGAAGCGGCAAGAAAAACAAACGCAATAACCGCCGCCGTAGAAAAAGGCACAGGATTTGAAAATTATATTGATTTTTTTACGAAAGGATAGCGAGCAATTCGGATAGCAACCAAAAAAACGATTATTACAAGACCTATCGCTCCGTTATCCTTTCCTCAAGGTCATATGTTGCGCGGCTCGGCGACCACGACGGGCTTTACGCCGGATTTATAAACGTCCCCGACTTTACCGGCAGAGACGCTTTGCTCGACACCGGAATTAACCAACATATTCAAGTTATAACGGTAGACTCGGAAACCGACACAACCACTCCGCAAGATAACGTTTATTACTACGACCCGAACTTTAAAACGGGCATAACCCTTTATCTTACTACGACCAACGATAACTCTTATTCGGGCGACGCGGTAGACATTGTTTCCCAAATTGTCGAAGCCGAAATGGGCGAAATTTATGCCGTTGAAGCCCTTAAGGCGCAGGCGGTTGCGGCGTTTACCTATGTTGTTTACCACGGCGGGCTTGAGCCCGATTCAAAGGCAATCTCCCCGATGAAGGACGCATCGCTGCTTGTAAAAGCGGTAACCCAATCGGTAATCGGCGAAATCATGTATTACAACAACGAGCCGATTAACGCCGTATACAGCGCAATCCACGCCGACTATTCCGCCGACGCCGAGCATATTTGGGGCAGCAAAATTCCCTACCTTGTCCCCGTCCCCTCTCCCTACGATTACGAGGGCTCCAAATATAAGCAAACGGTAACAATAACCGCGTCGAAGTTGGCCGATTACGTTAAGAGCAAACACGGCGTTGACCTTTACTCGGTCGCCGACAAAAATTTATGGGTACAGCTTACCCACGATTCAAACGACCGCTATGTTAAATCGCTCAATTACGGCGGACTTACCGCAAACATGCGCGTCGACAAAGAATATCACGCTCTTGGGTTGCGCTCCCCCGCTTTCCACGTTGAATATGACAGCTCAGATGACCGGTTTATATTCACTAACCTCGGTTGGGGTCACGGTTGCGGCATGAGTCAGGTCGGAGCCAACGGCTACGCAAAACGCGGATGGAATTATAAACAAATTTTGGCACACTACTATACGGGAATTACATTTTATAAATACACCGTATAATTTATTGTAAAAAAGAGGCGAAAAAAATGGACCACCTTTGTTGCGTACACTCCGACAGAGTTAAACAAGCGCTTAAAAAAATGCCTAAGCAGGAAACCCTTTACGACCTCGCCGAGTTATATAAAATGTTCGGCGATTCTACAAGGATAAGCATACTTTGCGCCCTGCTTGACGGAGAAATGTGCGTCGGCGATATCGCCGCCATGCTCGGCATGGGTCAGTCGGCGATTTCCCATCAGCTTCGCCTTTTGCGCTCATCGGGGCTTGTACGTTCGCGGCGCGACGGCAAAACGGTTTATTACCTCCTTGCCGACAGCCACGTGCACGACATTTTTTCCTTAGGACTTGAGCATATTACCGAAAAGGAGCCCCAAGCATGAGCGAACACGAAAAACAGTGCGTATACTGCAAAGCCAAGCTTTTCAGTGACGACGAGGTTGTTTACTGCCCCGTTTGCGGCGCTCCTCATCACAAGGACTGCTATAACGAATGCGGTCACTGCGCTTTGGAGCATTTTCACGGCACGGACGACGAATACAATCCTCATCCCGAAAACATAAAAAGCGACGGTGAAATTCACCACGACCGAAAGGGACACACCTGCCGCCACTGCGAAAAAATGAGCAGCGCCGACACTATTTTTTGTCCCTACTGCGGCGCTCCTTTTATTGAGGCGCAGGAAAACGGCGATGAAAATTCGGACGGCGAAAAAAACGGGCCGTTCGATGAAACAGGAACGCCGTTCGGCGGAAAAAACGGGCCGTTCGGCGAAACAGGAACGCCGTTTATGCTCCATATCGACCTTATGGGCGGCGTTGACAAAAAAGAGAAAATCGACGGAATTGAGGCGGGCGAGCTCGCCTCCTTCGTGCGGGTAAACACCCGCCGATATATGCCCCTTTTTAAAGCCATGGACGGCAAGAAAAGCAAGGCGGGCTGGAATTGGTCGGCGTTTTTGTTCCCATGCGCGTGGAACGCATACCGCAAAAATTATATGGCAGCGGGAGTATTGCTTGCCGTGCTTTTATCGGCGTTTTATCTTGTAAGCTCGCTTGTTTTTGCGCTTAATTCATATATCGGCACGCTACCCGTAGATATCCAAGTCACGCCGTCGGTTATTTTTGACGCATACGCAACCGTTACGCCTATGCATTGGGCAGTTTTCGGCGTAGGCGTTGTTATGGACTTTATTTCCCGAATAATCAGCGCAATTTACGGCGACTATTGGTACAAGGAACGGATTTGCGCCAAGTTTAAGGAGATTAAAACCGACGACGAAATTGAAAATAAGGACGAGGTTTTGCAGCAAAAGGGCGGCGTTAATCAATGGCTCGGTATGTTCGCCCTTTATCCGTCGGTTATCATGATATACCAATGCGGCTCCCTTATTTTTCAGGTAATTGTTTGGCTTTTGACAGGAGGAATGTAACATGGATAACAAGCTTTGTAACCGTTGCGGTACCGAAAATTTACCCGATTACCGCTTTTGTAAAAACTGCGGCAATCCGCTTGACCTAAGCGGGCAAGCGGGCGGCTATGCGCAACCGATGTATGCGCCGCAACCCATTTATACCGATACAATCGACGGCGTTGCAACGGCTGACGTTGCCGCTTTTGTCGGCAAATCGGCGCCGAAATATATACCTAAATTTTGTCAAATGGAGCTTAACCGCTCTACGGTATCCTTTAACTGGCTTTTTGCTGTGATAACAATTGTTGTAACCCCGTTTTTTGCACCCTGCTGGTTTATCCATAAGAAAATGTACAAAATCGGATTTTTGCTTTTCGGCATTTTGGCGGTTCTTGAGCTTGTAAGCGTCGGAGTTACCTTATCTGTGATGAACACAATGTACTCCGAAATGATTAGAAGCGGAATATTTGGCGGCACCATGACTTCGTCGCAAATCTATCAATATATATTCGAATTTTTTGAAAACTCACCGCTTTACAGCTTAATCAGCATCATCAGTTCGTTTGTACGCATTGTAACCTTCGCTATCGGTATTTTGGGTGGACTTTTCGCAAACTATCTTTACAAAAAGCACGCCGTCAATACCATAAAATCAATAGTCGCCGTTGACCAAAACAATTATAAAGAACAGGTTGTTTCCCGCGGCGGTACTAAGCACTGGGTTTGGATTACGGTTTCCGCCGTTTTCTTTGTTATCATGTTCGCAATTATTTTTATAGGAAGTTTTATTGTAGCATTTAATGCACTTAGCAATATAAACTATATGGTTTAAAGGAGATTTTTACATGGCCGTTAAAAAAGCTGTTATACCTGCC
>JBGVDX010000068.1:0-1691 GCA_045119575.1 Acutalibacteraceae bacterium | reverse complement strand
GATAGACTCGCGTGTTTCAAAACCGAGCGCTCTCATGGGAGCACCATACTTTGCAAGATATTCGGTAAGCTTATCAATGGATATCCCGGTCTTTTGTCCCGCTACCGTTAAATCATCAAGCACTGAGCCGTACTGCGTTGTGTCAATCCCTGCGTCGCCCATGTAACGTGATACATTGCGAATAGATGAGGTTACATCAGCATCGTTAACTCTCGCAAATTCGAGTGACTTTTTTGTTGCCTCTTCCAACACGTCGCCGTTAATATCAAATCGGGTGTTAAGTTCTCCAACAGCGTTGCCTACATCATCCATATTAACCGGCATTGAGGTATAAACATTTTCAGCTACCCTGTTTAAATCGTTTAATGCCTCCCCTGTCGCTCCGGTTTTTTTGATTATAACGTCATAACCGTCGTCAATCTCTTCAAACGCGGCTACCGCCGCTGTACCAAGCGCGGCAATAGGCAAGGTTAAACCAGTAGTGAGCTTACCGCCCACCTTGGATGTTTTTTCGCCGAATTTTTCAATCTTTTCTCCGGCTTGTTGAAGCTCTTTTCCGGTATTGTTAAGAGATTTAATCTGTTCATTTAGCTGGTCATTGGTTTGGCGAAGCTGTGCTTCGAAAGAAGCTTCCTTCGCTTCGGAATCAGCAACGGCCGATTTCAGTCTTTCAACCTCTTTTGAGTTTTCGCCATATTCCTCAACAGTTTCAGCAAGAACATCTTTCAACTCAGTTGTTTTCTTTTTTTGGGTATCAAGCGAGTTTTGAAGCGCTTTTTGCTTAGCTGTCAGCCCTTCTATACTTTTTTCATTATCTTGATACTGTGACCTAACCTTTTTCAATTCTGCCGAATTGGTTTTAAGGCGGCTGTTAATTTTATTCAAGTTGTCACTGAACGACGCGGCACCATCAATTTTAAGCTTGATACCCGCGACCTTCAATTTTTCATCCGCCATCTGCGCATCCTCCTTTACGGCATATTTCTAAAATCATCGGCCGTCTTGGCCTTTTTGATTGGCGCCTTGTTCCGCTTTGGATTTTCAAAATCCGCCGCTCTCGAAAGCATTTCATCATAGTACCGCGGTGTGGCCGACAAAAACTCTTCTTTATTCCATCCGAGTATTTTACGGGCAACGAACATCAGCTCGTACCAATCAAATCCGTCGCCCTCTATGCGTTTTTTGATTCGCCCTCCGGCGCTTCCGGCATTTGATTATTCATGATATCAATAATCTGGTCTACGATGCTTTCTTCATCAGATAATATGATGCCTTCCGCAACATCCTCGGGTGTGGTTTCAACTCCGGCCGCTGTAAGCATGCCGTATAAAACAGAGACGATATCCATTGCTGTCGGTATGTGTTGTGAAATTCGGGTTGTAGTTACAACGTGGGAAATCCCCGAAACATCCTCTTGATTTTGAATTGCTTTAAAATTATAAATAACAGGATATTTATTACCTGCGATGGTTATAAACTGCGGTTCGATAGCTCTTTTTATGAATTGCATAAACTCTTCTCCTTATAGTGTTATAGGGTTAGTCCCCGAAGGAACTAACCCTTGTTTTTTATTCAGCGTCTGCGTTAACAGGAATGTCCTCTTTGCAAATAATCGGCTGCGCAAAGAACTGCTGAACGGTCAACGGTTTTTCACCGTCAGCAACTGAACCTGTGAAATATTCTGTCTTTAT
>JBGVDX010000067.1:0-5002 GCA_045119575.1 Acutalibacteraceae bacterium | reverse complement strand
CCTTTCCAAGCACGCTTTTGCCGATAGATTCAACCGCGGCAAAGCGATATTTTGAGCTTAGAGCATACATTTTTTCTTTTAATTCCGAGAACATATATTCCTTGGGCATATTTTTCCTCCTTAGTTTTTATACATTTATATGCCCTGTACTTAAAAATAATGAATCGAGGAAAACCGTAATGGAACTTACCGAAAAAACCGTTTCGAGTAAATATATTTTTGAAGGACGCGTTGTTCGCCTGCGTTACGACGAGGTAGAATTGCCCGACGGAAGCATATCTAACCGCGAGATAATTGAGCATAACGGCGGGGTTGCCGTTGCCGCAATTACCGACAACGACGAGATTATCCTTGTACGTCAGTACCGCCACCCTTACGGCGAGGTTATTTTGGAAATACCCGCAGGAAAAATGGAAAAGGGCGAGGACCCCTTTGAATGTGGAAAGCGCGAATTAAAGGAAGAGGCCGGCGCCGAGGCGGAGCATTATGAATTACTCGCAGTTGATTATCCGTCGCCGGGATATTGCGGCGAAAAAATATACATTTATTATGCCGAAAAGCTTGCTTTTGGTGAAGCGCAGCTTGACGAGGGTGAATTTTTAGACGTGCTGTTCGTTCCGTTTGAAAAAGCGGTAGAAATGGTCATGTCGGGAGAAATTAAGGACTCGAAAACTCAAATTGCCATACTTAAAATAAAGGCGATGAGGGAGACAAAATGATGAAACGAGCTATTGCAGGGTTGATTTCGGCAGGATTAATAATCGGGCTTTGCTCATGCGAAAATCCGGGTAATCCGACCATCGACGGCGGTTATGTTTGGGAAAACAGCGAACAAACCGAGAGCGTTAATTATGACCTCAGCTACAGCTATACCCTTAACCGAAACGTCGCCGATATCCTTGAGGCGCAGCAAAGAGAGGGGCTTACCGAAGAACGCCTTAAGCTCGCTCAAGAAATTTTGGCCGAGTTGGACAAGTACCCCGAATATTCAGACGACCCTAACATCAATTATATTATCAAACTCAGAAACGTTTACGGGTGCGTTGTCGGCTTTTATTACCGAAACAGCACCGACGACTATCTTGATTCGGTTATCACCGAATATGACGGCGCTTACAGCCAGCTTTCTGACGACGCAAAATCGTTTTATGTAAGAATAAAGCCCAGTCTTTTCACCGAAGCCGCAAAGCAATTCGCGGAATACGGTAACGAAATTACAAATCCGTAAAGGAGCCAAACATAATGGAAAACATAACCGAAAAAAAACCACGTGTACTCAGTTGTATTCAGCCAAGCGGCACATTTACTTTGGGTAACTATTTGGGAGCGCTTAAAAATTGGGTAAATATGCAAGATGATTATGACTGCTACTTTGCCGTCGCCGACCTCCACGCAATTACGGTAAGGCAGGAACCTGCAAAGCTCAGAGAGCAAATCCGTTCCGCATACTCAATGCTTATTGCAATAGGTCTTGACCCCGAAAAAAGCCCTATCTTTTTGCAGTCCCATGTTGCGGCTCATTCGCAGCTCGCTTGGATACTCAACTGCTACACTCAATACGGCGAGCTGTCCCGCATGACCCAGTTTAAGGATAAGTCGCAAAAGCACGCAGACAACGTTAATGCCGGTCTTTTCGATTATCCCGTGCTTATGGCGGCCGATATTTTGCTTTATCAGGCCGATTATGTTCCGATTGGCGAGGACCAAAAGCAGCATTTAGAGCTTGCTCGCAATATTGCGGAGCGTTTTAACAGCGTATATTCCCCCACCTTCACCGTACCCAATCCTTATATAGGAAAAGCCGGCGCAAGGGTTATGTCGCTCCAGACGCCTGAAAAGAAAATGTCAAAATCCGACACAAACGCAAACGGTTTTATTTCCATGCTTGATACACCCGACGACATTATGCGTAAGTTTAAGCGCGCCGTTACCGACAGCGAGGCTAAGGTTTATTACGGCGAAGGTAAAGCAGGAATTAATAACCTAATAAGCATTTATTCTTGCGTTACGGGCAAAGCTTACGACCAAATTGCCGCCGAGTTTGACAGCAAAGGCTACGGCGACTTTAAGGTTGCGGTCGCTGAGGCGGTTATTGAGTCTCTTCGTCCCATTCAGGAGAAATACAGAGAGGTATATGCCGAAAAGGATTACCTTGATGAAATGTACAAAAAAGGCGCCGCTTCGGCGGAAAAGGTCGCCAACAAAACTCTTTACAAGGTTATGAAAAAAGTCGGCTACATAATGCCCTATTAAAGCAAAAGATAAAGAAAACGCCCATATTTCACAAGTTATGTGAAATATGGGCTTAAATTTTGGGAACACGTACGCAACGTAAAGAACGGACGCAATTTTTTTAAGTCGGTCTTTATCGGCGGCGTTATCGGCGGCGTTATCAGCGTTGAAATGCGGCATTGAACAATACCGCTTGGGATTATATTAACGACCGAAAGTTGCGGTTTTCTTTAATAGTCGGTGCCACAAGCTTCAGACATATTTATAAATCAAAATTACGGCTCATCTAACGTAAACAATAAACATATTTATCCACACAAAAAGGCTCGTTGCTAAGCAACGAGCCTTAAAATAACTTAAAGGAGATTATTCCTTGCAGGTTTTTTTAGAGGTAAGAACAACGCCGGTGCCTGCAGCTACGAGAGCTACAACAACGAATACGATAGGAAGGGTCATATCGCCTGTTTTGCCGCTGTTGCCTCCAGCTGTAGAAGTTGTGCCGGTTGCGCCGGTAGTACCGTCGCCGGTTCTGTTGGTGGAGTAGAACTTCTTAGCAAGCCAGAGACCGTAAGCGTAGTTAGTGTCATCCTTGGAGTTGTTACCGGCAGCAACAACGCTGACTTCGCTGGTTTCGCCTTCGGTAACACCGTCAACTACAAAGAAGGAAGTAACACCGTTAATTGCTTCGTTAGGAGCGCAGGTAGACTCAAGAACATTCCATCTCATGTTCTGGTTATCTTTGATAACATATACTCTGCCCTTTTCGGTGCCGTCCTGGGTGTAACGGATAGCGTATGTACCGCTGATGTCGCCGGTTACCTGAACGTCGCCGAGGAGCTGGTCGTCAAACCAGAGTTCAGCCTTGTACTGAGCAACGCCGGCCTGCTGGTTGCCGATTCTGAAAGAGAATTTGCCGACATTGAGCTCGAACTTCTCGCCGAGGCAATTCTTCTTAGCGTTTTTATCTTCGTTAGTTCTTGCAAAAGTAGCGGTTGCCTGCCAAGTTTTGCCGAGGTCAAGAGCGGGACTAAGAGTGATCTTGTTAGTCTCGTCGTCGTTGGCGTAAAGAAGGCCGTTGTCAGCAATGGCATCGGTATCGCCGGTGAATTCAGCATCATCGTACTTAATCTTGTTGAAAGTGTCGAACTTTACGATTTTACCGTCGGTAAGATCGGTAACGATGCTGGTCGGGGCAGCTTCGGAAGAGGAGGAACTATCATCTTCGGATGCGAAAGCCGATACAGCGCATGTAGCGACAACGCACAAAGCTACGAGCAAGGAAATAATACTCTTCATGTGTTTCATAATTTTCTCTCCTTTTGATTTAGGGACATATGTACATAAATTTACTTGTACATTTAGATTATATAGTGGTTTAGGTGATATGTCAACAATTTTTTCACAATATTTTTTACATATTTTGAGCGGTTTCTTTGAGCATTATGTAAACAAAAACGCCCTCCGCTTGACTTTTTGGAATAATTTTGTTATAAGGTATCAGAATGAGGTGATTTTTTGAGCAAAATAGTTGATTTCTTTCGTTCCGACAAAGCAAGCCGCAAAAACGGCATGATTGAACTCTTGCGTTTTGTTTTTTGCATAACCGTTGTGCTTTTACATTCGGGACCGCTTTTCACCGGCGATTTTAAACCCATGCGTTACGGCAGCTATGCCGTCGAATTTTTCTTTGCCGTTTCGGGATATCTTATGATGGCGCATATCGAAAGGGCGGGAAGCAAACCCGATAAACCGCTCGGAGCGGAGACAATAGAATTTTTATGGCACAAGTTTAAGGGACTTATCCCCTACCTTATTTCGGTTTTCGCATACGGGCTTATTATACATTATATGTTTTTACGCGACAGCCTTTCCGCAAGCGAAAGCTATAGCTATTTTGTAACCGCCTTCGGCGAGTTGTTTTTGCTTAGAATGAGCGGACTTAAGGTACAGGTGCTTAACGGCAACCTTTGGTACATTTCCGCCATGCTTATCATAATGCTGGTGCTTTATCCGATAGCTAAAAGGCTCGGCGACCGTTTCAGCCACATTATTGCGCCCTTTACGGCGGTAATTTTAATCGGCTTTGTTAATCGGTGCGACGCCGTGCTTGAAAAGCCCGGTCAATGGACAACGCTCGGTCATGCAGGCACGGTTAGAGCCGCCGCTGCGCTTTGTCTCGGTTGCGTAGCTTACGCCGCCGCAAAAGCGATAAGCAAGCGCAAATTTAAAGCATGGTTTAGGGTGGTTATGACCGCCTTTGAATGGCTTGGCTACGGTTTTGTTATAGCAAACATGCAGTTCGCCGGCAAAAAATCAATACAGTTGATAATGGTTTATCTTACCGCGGCGCTTGTTGCGATAAGCTTCAGCGGTATTACATATTCCTGCCGCTTTTTAAACAGCAAGTTTATTTACGCGCTCGGCAAATTCAGCCTGCCATGGTACATTTATCATTACATAATGAGGTACACGCTGCAATATTTAAAGCTCGACCTATCGACAGGCGTTCAATTCACCATATACATTGCGGGCGGATTGGCTATTGCCATTGTTTCCGACGCAATAATAAATCTTATTAAAAAGCACCCCATCAAAATAAGTATGCCGTAATGGGCATACTTATTTTTTATTTGCGTTGAAGATTTGACATATTTCTGTTATAATTGCAATGTAGAATGAGAGGTAGAGAAATTATGGTAATAAGCGACAGAGTTAACGACCTTTTAGAAGATATTATTAAAACCCGACGGGAATTACATCAAATACCCGA
>JBGVDX010000066.1:0-2047 GCA_045119575.1 Acutalibacteraceae bacterium | reverse complement strand
AACTTCGAAAAATTATTAAAAGATATTAATAAAATATAAGACAAACTCCGTTTATGAAAAATAAGCGGAGTTTTTTTGTTTTTAATTTGGCTTTATCGCTTGCTTTAACTAAAAAAACATGATATATTATGATAAAATATTGTAAGGAGGCAAATTATGTCTATTACCTTCAACGAAACCGACAAACTGTTTGTCATTTCGACAAACAACACCGAATATGCTTTCAAAATTTGTTATGACCGTTTCCTTGTACATGTATATTACGGCGAAAAGGGCAAGTCGAATTATGATTTTAAACCCGCCTATCGCAGTTTTTCTCCATATATGTCCGACGTGGGAGAGGGTTTTTCGCTTAACGACGATTTTATCGAGTTCCCGTTTTACGGAAGCGGCGATTTCCGCGCAACTTCGCTTAAATTGCGTGCTCCGGCGGGGGATTGCTGTACAAGCTTTGTTTACAAGAGCCACGAAATCATTTCGGGAAGAAAAATTATTAAGGGAATCCCCTGTGCAAGAGCGCAGGAAGGTACCGAAACCCTTGTTATTCATATGGCCGACGAGGTTACCGGTTGTCTTTTAAACCTTTACTATACCACCTTCCCGAAACATGATATTATTTCCCGCTACTTCACCCTTGAAAACGCAGGAAAAGAGGCGGTCAAGATTGAAAAGGCGATGAGCATTTCGCTTAACTTGCCCGGCCACGATTACGACATGATTTCTTTATACGGCGCCCATATGGAGGAACGAAATATTCAGCGTTCGGCCGTTAATATGGGTAACCAACGTATATTCAGCCGCCGCGGCGCCTCCAGCCACCAGTTTAACCCCTTTATGGCTATCGTAGGAAAGGACACCGACGAAACAAAGGGCGACGTTTACGCTTTCAACTTTGTTTACAGCGGCAACTTCCTTGACGAGGTTGAGGTTGACCAAAACGGCCATACCAGAGTACAGATAGGTCTTGGCGACGAGGACTTCGGATTTAAGCTTGAGGCAGGGGAAAGCTTTGAGGCTCCCGAGGCTATCATGATGTATACTCCGAACGGCCTTGGCGATATGTCAAGAAAAATGCATTCCTTTGTACGCGAGGCTATTGTTCCCCGCGACCCGATGGAAAAACGCCCGATTGTTCTTAACACTTGGGAGGCCTGCTATTTCGATATTGACCAGCAAAAGCTTATCGACTTTGCATACGAAGGCGTAAAATACGGCATGGATATGCTTGTTATGGACGACGGTTGGTTTGGCGCCCGTAATGATGACAAAGCCGGTCTCGGCGATTGGTTCACAAATACTGAAAAATTCCCCGACGGGCTTGCTTCTTTCGTTGACCAGGTTAAAGCTTCGGGCATGAAGTTCGGTATTTGGATTGAGCCGGAAATGATTAACCCCGATAGCGACCTTTACCGCGCCCACCCTGAATGGTGCATTTCCTGTAAGGATAGAACGGGCAGCCTTTCCCGAAGCCAGTATGTACTTGACTTAGCTAACCCCGCCGTTCTTGACTATCTTAAAAAGTCGTTTAAGGAAACCTTCGACGGCGTAGCGATTGATTATATTAAATGGGACTTTAACCGTCACATTTCCGAGCCGGGTTCGCCTTACTTGCCCGCCGACCGTCAGGACGAAGCTACCTTCCGCTTTATGCTTGGCGTATATGATTTGTTCTATTGGTTTATGGAAACCTTCCCCAACGTAATGATTGAAAACTGCAGCGGCGGCGGCGGACGTTACGACCTCGCCATGATGGCGCTTTCCACCCAAATTTGGACCAGCGACAACACCGCCGGACGCAAACGTCCGTTTATCCAGTACGGCTCATTAATGGCTTACCCGTCATATGTAATGTCTTGCCATGTTTCCAACCCGATGGTGGTTGAAGATTATATGAACCTTGTTGATTACAAGTTCAAGGTTGCCCTTGCTGGAATGCTCGGCTATGAGCTTAACATTCTTCAAATGGGCGACGACGTAAAGAACGAAATTAAAAAGCAAACGGCGTTCTACCGCTCGGTTGAACAGCTTATTAAGTTCGGCGACCTTT
>JBGVDX010000065.1:0-5693 GCA_045119575.1 Acutalibacteraceae bacterium | reverse complement strand
CCCAGAAGTTGTCGGCTTTGCCTAAACGGACAACCTTGTTCGGGTCAACGCCGATTTTCTTTGTCCAAATTTCGTAAGCTTCTTCGTCGTTTTCATAAATCGACGGCCAAAGCTTGTCGGCGGGGATTTCCAAAGTTTCGGTCAAAAATTCCCATGCCCACGGAATAGCCTCTTCTTTAAAATAATCGCCGAAAGAGAAGTTTCCGAGCATTTCGAAATATGTACCGTGGCGCGCAGTGTGACCTACTCGTTCAAGGTCGGGTGTACGGATACATTTTTGGCAGGTTACGACGCGGTTTCTGGGCGGAATAACCTCCCCCGTAAAATACTTTTTGAGCGGAGCCATGCCCGAGTTGATAAGAAGCAGGCTCTTGTCGTTATTGGGTACGAGCGAAAAGCTCGGCATACGTAAATGCCCCTTGCTTTCAAAAAAAGAAAGGTATTTTTCACGTAAATCGTTAAGCGAAGTCCATTCCATTATTAAATCCTCCAAAAAATAAATATAGCTCTCCCGTCCGAAAGGGACGGGAGAGCTCCGTGGTACCACCCAATTTGCCGCCTTGTGAACAAAAAAAGACGACCTCTTTAGTTAACCCTTAACGCAGGTAATACGCCGTTATTAGCGGTGACTCGAAAGCGGGCGCAGCGCCGAAGCTTATTATCGAAGGCGGCTTCCAGCACGTATAAAAACGCGCCGCCTATCTCTGGCGAAAAGCAAATCGGTGCTTTAAGCTTTGTCTCAGTCGTACATTATCATAAAAACAATATAATTATATAATCACAGCCCCGTTTTGTCAAGCAATTCCCGCTTCATAAATCCCGTCGCACACCCTTTTAAACACAGGCGCCGCCGTCTTCGCTCCCGACTCTCCGTTTTCGCCGAGCACCGTTATAACATATTTCGGATTTTCGGCGGGATAAAAGCCCGAAAACCAACATTGGTTAACCTTTTCGCCGTCAACCTTATACCCCGCCTCGGCGGTTGCCGTTTTGCCTCCTGCACCGCCGACGTTCGGCATTGCCGCACCGCCGGTACCCTCCGAAACAACGGCGCACATCATTTCGGCGACGCTTTTTGCCGCGTTTTCGGATATAACCCGCCTCGGCTTGTCGGTATAGTATTCCTTCACGCCGCCGTCGGCGAGCATTACGCCGCAAACCGCTTTCGGCGTTACCGCATAGCCGCCGTTTGCTATCATGGCGGTCATTACGGCGACATCAACGGGGGTTAAAAGCAGTTCCCCCTGACCGAAAGCGAAATTAGCGAGGGCGGCGGGCTGAGCAGTTACCGTTTCCTTTTTCGGAAGGGTGCTTTCGGCCGTAAAAAGGTTGTTTGCAATAGCTCTTTTTGTGCCAAAGCCGAGATTTTCGCAAAGGGTAAGGATTTTTTCGCCGCCTATCCTTTCGGCAAGCGAGATAAAATATGGGTTACACGAGCCGCAAAGTGCCTTTTTCATATCTATCGTGCCGTGTCCCCCGTACTCATGGCAACCGAAAAGATTTTCGCCGATTTTAACCGAGCCCGTACAGGTGTTTTCAAACTGCGCGGACACGCCGCCGTCAAGCGCCGCCGCCGCAACAAGAATTTTAAACACCGAACCAACGTTATACGACGCAAGGGCTCGGTTTACGAGCGGCGCCGAGCTGTTATTGAGCGAAGCGGCAACGTTAAGCGGCGAATAGTCGGGCACGCTCGCCATGGCAAGGATATCGCCGCTCGACGGGTCCATAATAATTACGGTGCCTGTGCCGAGGTCGGGCGCCGCCTGTTCGGCGATTTTTTGAAGGGCGCTGTCTATGGTCAAAATCACGCCCGTTTTTACATCGGTTGTACCCGAAACGGCAGGCTCAACCCCCGAAAGCGGCCGCCCCGTTGCGTCGACAGTGTAGGTTACGGTTACCGGTTCTTCGGCGGTAAGCAGGTCGTCATAGGCAAGCTCAACGCCCGTAACGCCGTGGCCCGATAAATCGGCGTAGCCGATAAGGTGGGCGGCGAGTTGGTCGGTAGAATAACGCACGGGAACACGGAAAAGTATGCTTTCGTCGCACGAAAAATCGGCGGTGGCGTCGATGACGGTCGGCTTCCCGCCGCTTAGCATTTCAAGCGCCGTCGTCGCCGCTTTTCCAAGCTTTTTATTAATTTCGTTTATAGTAGAAAGGTTGGGTGACACCGCCGCAACATAGCGAACTTGAGCGCCGACAAGCTTATTACCGTTTCGGTCATATATGTTTCCTCTCGGCTCGCAGACGGTAAGCTTAGAGGTCGTGTACTGTCCTGTCACGGTGACGTCGGAATTAGCAACTATATCGTAAATTCGCCACGAAGCAACAGAAAAAAGCAGAGTTACGACGCAGAAAAGCGAAATCGCCCGTATTTTCATGTATAAAAACACCTCTTTTATTAATATTTTCTGTATAGGCGCAAAAAATATTAATGAAAAAAATATTAATAAAATGTGTAAATTATTCTACTAATTCTTGACTGATAAGCCGCCTTATTATATAATTATAAAATAAAAATCATCTTGGAGAAGTATTGATAATGAACAATATTAACGAACTTTATAAATTATGGTGCGAAAAAGCGACAGACAAGGAAATTTCGGACGAACTTAACGCCATTAAAGGCGACGACGAGGCTATTCTTGACCGCTTTTACCGCAACCTTGAATTCGGCACCGCCGGACTTAGAGGCGTAATCGGCGCTGGTACAAACCGCATGAATATTTATACCGTTGCCCGCGCTACGCAAGGCTTTGCCGAATATATAAACAGCGTCGCCGAAAATCCGACCGTCGCTATCGCATACGACAGCCGCATTAATTCCGACGTATTTTCCGAAACCGCCGCCTGCGTTTTCGCCGCAAACGGTATCAAGGTTTATCTTTACCCCGTTTTGGTCCCGACGCCCATGCTTTCCTTCGCAGTAAGAGAGCTTGGCTGTGACGCCGGCGTTGTTGTAACGGCAAGCCATAATCCGTCAAAATACAACGGATATAAGGCTTACGGCTCTGACGGTTGCCAGCTCGGCACCGAGGCAAGCAAGGCGGTATTAGACCTTGTTGAAAAGGTTGACACCTTCGGCGGAGTTAAAAAGCTCGACTTTAACGAGGCTTTGAACAGCGGCAAAATAGAATATATCAAGGACGAGGTTTTTGAAAAATATTACGAAAACGTAATGGCTCAGTCGGTTAACCCCGAAATCCTTAAAAACGCCGGACTTAAGATTATTTACACCCCGCTTAACGGCGCCGGAAACGTGCCGGTACGTACCGTTCTTGACCGAATGGGCGTTAAGGATATCACAATAGTTAAGGAACAGGAAATGCCGGACGGCAATTTTCCGACCGCGCCCTATCCGAACCCCGAAATCCGTGAGGCATTTAAGCTCGCGCTTGAGCTCGCCGACACGGTTAAACCCGACCTTCTTCTTGCCACCGACCCCGACAGCGACCGCGTAGGTATTGCGGTTAAAAACGGCGACGAGTATACGCTTATGTCGGGCAACGAGGTTGGCTCGGTTATGCTTTATTACTTGCTCAGTCAGCGCACCGAAAAGGGCACAATGCCCGAAAACCCGATTGCCGTTAAAACAATCGTTACCTCCCGCCTTTGCGACAAAATCGCCGCCGATTACGGTTGCGAAATGGTCGATATCCTTACGGGATTTAAGTATATCGGCGAACAAATCGGTTTACTTGAAGCCAAGGGTGAGCAGGGCCGCTATATCATGGGCTTTGAGGAAAGCTACGGATATCTTGTCGGTACATATGTACGCGACAAGGACGCCGTTGTAGGCAGCATGATGATTTGCGAAATGGCAGCTTATTTCAAAACTTTAGGTAAAACGCTCATTGATGTTTTGAACGAGCTTTACGAAAAATACGGAATGTTCCTCCATAAGCAGTTAAGCTTCGCTTTTGAAGGCGCCGAGGGCATGAAAATCATGGATAGCACCATGGCATCCCTTCGTGAAAATCCGCCGTCCGTTATAGCCGGCACCGAAGTTGTAAAGGTTTGCGATTACGGCGTTTCGGTCGCGACCGACCTTATAAGCGGAGAAAAGACGGTTATAAAATTACCGAAATCCGACGTTCTTGCGTATTCGCTCAGCGGCGGCGCCGAAGTTGTTGTTCGTCCGTCAGGCACCGAGCCGAAAATTAAGATTTATCTTACCGCAATAGGAGAAAGCAAATGCGCCGCAACCGAGTTAATGGCTAAGCTTGAATCAGCCGCAAAGCCGCTTCTTGGAATATAAAATTCAAACCAAAGCTGCGCGTAGGTTCTTACACGCAACTTTTAAGTAGGATTTTTACTATGAAACGATTTTTAAGTATTCTTCTTTCGCTTTCGATAGTTTTTTGTGTTTTTTCGTCGTGTGACACCGACGAAACAGTTGCGTCAAGCAGCAACGCAGAAAACACAAGTTCAACCGAACAGGAAACAGATCCGATTATTCAAGAAGTTCAGGTTAAGGCAACCTTATCCGCCGAAAGCTCGACCGTGCTTGATGTTACATCAAGCGAGCTTTTCGCCGCATTGGTTGGCGAGCGGGCTCCGTCAAACGCAATACTTCACCTTGACGACGAGCTTTTTGTTACGGCAGAAGACGGGCTGTATGTGCCCTTCGACGCGGCATTAGCCATGTGTCAGGACCGAGTTATACCCGTATTTTACATTGAAAGCGATAAAGCGGCAACTGCATTAGGCGAAAGCCTAAACGAAATCGGCTTTTCCGACTGTATCGTTATGTCGGACAAGGCGGAGCTTGTTAAAAGCGTAAGGGAGCTTGTGCCGAGCATGAGCGGAGCCATTGACGCAAGAGATAACGAGCTTGAAGGAGATTTATCGTTTTTAATCGGGCTTCGTGACGAGGCAAACTGCAACAACGCAAAAATTATTTTCCTTGGAAGTCACGCTACAAACGAACAAATAGTTTACCTGCAAAACAGACTTATGACCGTTTGGGTTAATACAACGGATGAATCGGTTGAGGCGCACTGCAACGCCTTTACCTCGGGCGCAAACGGCGTCGTTTCCGAAAGCTCGGAAGGTATGTTCACGGCAATCGACCTTTTTGAAAAGGACACCCTTTTCAGAGAGATAAGCATTATCGGTCACAGAGGTCAGCCCGCCACAAACGTTGACAACTCGTTATCGGGAGCAAAAGCGGCGGTTGATTCGGGCGCAGATGCCGTAGAATGTGACATTCATCTTACCGCGGACAAAGAAATTGTTATCATGCACGACGAGGATATCAGTTTTTACACACCGGGCAAAGGCAAGGTAAGCGAGCTTCGCACATTTCAGGTTCAATATTTCCCGATAAACGGAACGAAGGACGAGCATATTCCGAAATTAGAGGATTATTTTGAGGCTTTCAGAGGCACCGACATAAGGCACACCATTTAAATAAAAACAAGCGACCCCGACACCATTTACCTTTTGCGTGACCTTATTGCGAAATGCGGCGTTGCTCATCAGGTTAACATTATTTCCTTTAATCTTGAACAGTTAAAGCTTGCGCGAAAGGTTATTCCCAACATTTCCTGCGGATATTTAGAAACAATAAACGGAATTTACATCAATATTGCAAAAGAAATCAATGTCTACAATCTTTCATATCACCCCGGAAGAACAAACATGTCCGCCGGAAACGCATATGAGCTTAATAACCGAGGAGTAAGCGTTAA
>JBGVDX010000064.1:0-25000 GCA_045119575.1 Acutalibacteraceae bacterium | reverse complement strand
CTTCTTTACGAAGTGTCTCCGTTCGGGTGGCGGTTTTTTACGTTTCTGAAAATAAAATGTATTTTAAAAAAATTTTTATAAAAACTATTGACATATGGGAAAAATAGTGGTAAATTAATGACAGTTAGCACTCGGATGGTTAGAGTGCTAATTCAAAAAACGAAACCAAAGAAGGCAGGGATGTAAATGGATTTAACTCCTCGAAAACAGGACATACTTTCGTCAATTGTAAACATTTACATCGAAAACGGCGAGCCGGTCGGCTCAAAGGTTCTTTGCGAAATCATCGGTAATATATCTTCGGCGACCATACGCAACGAAATGAGCGACTTGGTTATAATGGGACTGCTTGACCAGCCGCACACCTCGGCGGGCCGTGTCCCGACCGCTGCGGGTTTACATTATTACGTTCGCAACCTGCTCGGAAAATGTACAATCAACCCGTCGGATAAGTATCTTATCGACTCCGTTTTGCCGATTATCGCGTCAAAGGACAATATGCTTGAGGCGGCGGCAGGAGCCTTGGCGGAAATAACCCATTGTGCGACGCTTATCACGTCGGAGGCTGACCATTCAACCCGAATTCATACGGTTGAGCTTGTTCCGATTAGCGCCCGGACGGTGGTGCTGATACTGATAACCTCGGCGGGAAACGTAATTTCCAAAAAACTTCATTTAAAGGAAGAACTCACAGCAGAGGGAGCCGAAAACTTTATAAAGCAAGCGAAAATGTTGCTTAGCGGCACCGAATTGCTCGCGTTCAACGGGTCCCAAACGGGAAAACATATTATGTCGGTGCTCGGGGAATACGCTTACGAAGCGGCGCCTCTTGTTTCGGCGTTAAACTCGCTGATTAACGAGGCGGGAAGCGCGGAAATGGAGCTTAACGGCCAATCGAACTTGATGTGCTACGGGGGAATGAGCCCGATAGCGGCAAGAGAAATTTTCGATTTAATGTCCCGCCGCCAAACAATTATGAAACTGCTTAACGATTGCTCGTCTGACCACGCCGGCGTTATTTTCGGTGACGAAACGGGATACAGCGTTCTCGGCTCGTCGAGCATAATCGCCGCAAGATACCGACTGGGCGGCGGAACTCATTTCGGCTATGTTGGCATAATCGGCCCGCGCCGAATGAATTACGAGAGAATGATACCCTGCGTCGAATATTTTGCAAGAGGACTTGGCGCAATTATGAACGGAAGGGAATGACTCTAAAATGTCTAAAAAAGAGAAAAAGGAACAGGAAAACATAGAGGAAACGGTAACCGAAGAAACCGTAACCGAAATCTCCGCCGAAGAACAGCTTCAGGCTGAGTTAAACGAGGCTAAGGATTCGCTTCTTCGGCTTGCCGCCGAATATGACAACTTTAAAAAGCGTTCCGACCGCGAAAAAGAACAGCTTACGGCCTTTGTAAAGGCTGACATGATGAAAAAGATGTTGCCCGTTGTCGATAACATAGCCTTTGCATCGAACAGCGACGCGTCTTCCCCCGATTACGCAAAGGGACTTGAAATGATAATAAAACAGTTTAAAGAAACCCTTGAAAAAATCGGACTTGCCGAAATTGAAGCGCTGGGACAGCAGTTTGACCCCAACTTACACGAGGCGGTTATGCATATCGAGGACGAAAATTTCGGCGAAAACGAGGTTGCGGAGGTACTTCAGGCGGGCTACAAGCTCGGCGATACGGTACTTCGCCCCTCAATGGTAAAGGTTGCAAACTGATTTATCGGTTTAAATAATAAATTGGTCTACACACATTTTAATTATATTGGAGGAATTTTATTATGGGAAAAATTATTGGTATTGACTTAGGAACAACAAACTCCTGCGTAGCAGTAATCGAAGGCGGAGAGCCGGTAGTTATCGCAAACGCAGAGGGTATGCGTACAACCCCGTCGGTAGTAGCTTTTTCTAAAACAGGCGAGCGTCTTGTAGGTCAGGTTGCAAAGCGTCAGGCTATCACCAACCCCGACCGCACAATCGCATCCATCAAACGTGAAATGGGTACTGCTCACAAAGTAAGCGTTGACGGCAAGGACTACACTCCTCAGGAAATTTCCGCAATCATTTTGCAGAAGCTTAAGGCCGACGCCGAGGCTTATATCGGCTCCCCGGTAACCGAGGCGGTTATCACCGTTCCCGCTTACTTCACCGACGCTCAGCGTCAGGCTACCAAGGACGCAGGACGTATTGCAGGTCTTGACGTCAAACGTATCATTAACGAACCGACCGCAGCCGCACTTGCTTACGGCGTTGACAAGGAAAACGACCAAAAGGTTATGGTATACGACCTCGGCGGCGGCACCTTCGACGTTTCGGTAATCGAAATGGGTGACGGCGTTCAGGAAGTTCTTGCTACCGCAGGTAACAACCGTCTTGGCGGCGACGACTTTGACCAAAGAGTAATGGACTTTATCTGCACAGCTTTTAAGGCTGAAAGCGGAATTGACCTTAAGAACGACAAAATGGCTATGCAGCGTGTTAAGGAAGCCGCAGAAA
This sequence comes from Acutalibacteraceae bacterium, assembly GCA_045119575.1. Classification (GTDB taxonomy): domain Bacteria; phylum Bacillota; class Clostridia; order Oscillospirales; family Acutalibacteraceae; genus UMGS1976. Next base: position 22,494 of record JBGVDX010000064.1, on the reverse strand, counting down.
AGGCGAAAATCGACCTTTCCGGCATGACCACAACCGACATCAACCTTCCGTTTATTACCGCCGACGCTACCGGCCCAAAGCACTTTGAAACCACTCTTACCAGAGCTAAATTCAACGAGCTTACCGCTGACCTCGTAGAAAAGACAATGGGCCCCGTTCGTCAGGCTCTCGCCGACAGCGGACTTACCACCGGCGATATCAACAAGGTGCTTATGGTAGGCGGCTCGTCACGTATTCCTGCCGTTCAGGAAGCCGTTAAGAACTTTATCGGCAAAGAACCGTTCAAGGGCATTAACCCCGACGAATGTGTAGCTGTCGGTGCCGCAATTCAGGGCGGCGTACTCGGCGGCGACGTAAAGGGACTTCTTCTCCTTGACGTAACTCCGCTTTCCCTCGGTATCGAGACCATGGGCGGCGTTTCTACAAAGGTTATCGACCGCAACACCACCATCCCGACCAAGAAATCTCAAATTTTCTCCACCGCAGCTGACGGTCAAACCTCGGTTGAGGTTCATGTACTTCAGGGTGAACGTGAATTTGCAAGAGATAACAAGACTTTAGGCGTATTCCACCTCGACGGTATCGCTCCTGCACCCCGCGGAATCCCGCAGATTGAGGTAACCTTCGACATCGACGCCAACGGTATCGTTCACGTATCCGCAAAAGACCTCGGTACCGGCAAGGAACAGTCGATTACTATCACCTCCAACACCAATATGTCCAAGGACGACATCGAAAAGGCCGTTAAGGAAGCCGAGCAGTATGCCGCCGAGGATAAAAAGCGCCGCGAAGAGGTTGACATCGTAAACGGCGCCGACCAAATGGTTTATACCACCGAAAAAATGCTTACCGATATGGGCGACAAGCTTTCCGACGAGGAAAAGGCCGATATCCGCAGCGGCATAGACGCACTTAAGGCTGAGGTCGAGAAAAAGGATATCGAAGCAATCAAGGTTAAGCAGGAGGAGCTCCAGAAAAAGGTTTACGCCGTATCCGAAAAGATATATAAGGCGGCTCAGGACGCTCAGGCTGCTCAGGGCGCAAATCCCGGCGCTAATGAAGGCGCTCCCGCCGACAATGTTTACGACGCCGAATACAACGACGTAGACGAAACAAAGTAATTGTGATATAATTGACGGAGTATCTGTCGGTTTAGCCGCAGATACTCCGCATGATTTAACTAATTTTCGCTGGGGGTATTCCACTTGGCAGATAAAAAAGATTATTATGAAGTGCTCGGCGTAGACCGCGGAGCATCAGATGACGATATTAAAAAAGCCTACCGTAAATCGGCTAAACAATATCACCCTGACCTTAATCCCGGCGACAAGGAAGCTGAGGCAAAGTTCAAGGAGGTAAACGAAGCCTACGAGGTGCTGTCCGATAAAGAAAAACGCGCCCGATATGACCAATTCGGCCACGCAGGCGTTGACCCGAACTACGGTGCGGGCGGCGGCTACGGCGGCGGATTTGGCGGCGGGTTCGGAGATTTCGGCGACATCGGCGATATTTTTTCGAGCTTTTTCGGCGGCGGCTTCGGCGGCGGTCGTGCTAACCCGAATGCACCGCGCAGAGGCGGAGATGTTCGCACCTCGGTTACCATTTCTTTTGAAGAAGCGGCAAAGGGCTGTCAAAAATCGGTTCGCATAACTTCAATTGACGGCTGTACCGACTGCCACGGCAGCGGCGCCGCCGACGGAACATCGCCCAAAACCTGTCCTTCGTGCCACGGAACGGGCCAAATTAAGGTTGTCCAGCGCACGCCTTTCGGCCAAATTCAGACACAGCGTCCCTGCGACCAGTGTCGAGGCAGCGGTAAAATTATCGAAAAGCCGTGCCGCACCTGCGGCGGCAAGGGTAAGGTGCGCCGTACCCGTGAGGAGACAATTAATATACCGGCGGGTATCGACGACGGTCAGGTGCTCATCCTGCGCGGCAAAGGCGACGCGGGCGTAAACGGCGGCATGGCCGGAGACGCGAACATAGTTATAAATGTCCGTCCTCACTCGGTTTTCGAGCGCGACGGTACCGACGTTTACTGCGAAATTCCTATTACATTTACCCAAGCGGCTCTTGGCGCCGAAATTCAGGTACCAACCCTTGACGGCAAGGCTAACCTGAAAATTCGCGAAGGCACCCAACCGGGGGATAAATTCCGCTTAAAGGGCAAGGGAATTGTTCGTATGAATTCTACCTATCGCGGCGACCAGTATGTTATCGTTAATATTGAGGTGCCGAGCAACCTGACTAAGGCTCAAAAAGAGATTTTGTCAAAGTTTGAGGCGCAAACTAACGAAGGCAACTATACAAAACGCAAGAGCTTTTTTGAAAAGGTAAAGGAAGCGTTTAAAGACTGATTTTAAAACACCCGAAATTGAGGCACACTCCGTAAGGAAGTGTGCCTCAGCTATATTCGTGCTTCGCACGAGCGATATAACTTAAGTTGCGATATGCGGTAAAACCGCGCGATATACGGCTTTCGCCGTGCGAAAGGACACGAATATAATATCGCAAAAGACAAAGGCTTTTATATCGCTTTTACCGTAAGGTAAAAATATCGCTGCAAACGGTAGTTTGCAATATCGCTTGTATTTGCCGAAAAAATAACCCTTTATTTTCGGCAAGGTATAACCTATTTCAAAGTATGTAACCCCAAATGACGCTTTCAAAGCTTGAGAGTGTCATTTTTATCTTATATAAAAAACGGAGATTGCTTCTTTATGAAGTGTCTCCGCTTCGGGTGTTTTATTTTTGCGAATTTAATTGACTTTGAATGAAACGCTTATTATAATCAAGGTATCTGTATAAAAGGAGATATAAAATTATGAAAATATATGGCGGTAACCCGGGCGCAAAGCTTTGGATAGATAGCGAGAAGGAAGCCAACGGAGTACAGCATTTCACTGTACACGCTAAGCTTAGCGAAAAGGCCGTACCCGAAAAATTCAGCGTTGAATTTGAGATTCCTCATATCGACTGCTATTCGGTATGGAGCCCTTATCTTAGCCACCGTAGGCACATTGGCCCAAGCTGGGCGCCAAGCACAACCTATGCCAATATTGCGTCATCAATGCCGGTGCAATCTGTCCTTTCCATTGGCGGAAACAATAGATTAACCCTTGCCATAAGCGACGCAATGACCCCAACCGCAATAAAAACCGGCGTATGCGAGGAAAACGGCCGAATTATCGTAACCTTTACCTTTTTTACCGAAACTACCACCGCTATCGAGGAATACTCGGCTACGATTCGTATAGATACTCGCGATATCCCGTTCTATGACGCTGTTTACGACGTTGTAAGTTGGTGGGAAAACGAATGCGGATATACTCCGCTTAACGTTCCTGAACACGCAAAGCTGCCCATGAACTCGCTTTGGTACAGCTATCACCAAAATCTTGACGCAGAGAGCATTTTAAAAGAGGCCCGCCTTGCAAAAGAGCTTGGAATGGAATCAATTATTGTTGACGACGGCTGGCAAACCGACAAATTAGGTGTCGGATATTCCGATTGTGGCGACTGGGAGCTTGCAACAACAAAGATTCCAAATATGAGAGAGCTTGTTGACAAGGTTCACGCCGAGGGCGTTAAGCTCATTTTATGGTTCTCGGTACCTTTTGTCGGAAAATATTCAAAGGCGTTCGAAAGATTTAAGGATATGTTCCTTAGCGACGACCCCTATCAGTTTGAGCATACCCAGCTTGATCCAAGATATAAAGAGGTTCGCGACTATCTTATCGGCATTTATAAAAGATGTCTTGTCGAATGGGACCTTGACGGATTTAAACTTGATTTTATCGACAGTTTTCAATTAAAGCAAAGTTCGATTGCTCCCGATAGCCGCCGCGATTATGAATCGCTTTGCCAAGCGGTTGACCGCCTTATGACCGATATAACCGTCGAGCTTAAAAAGATAAAACCCGACATTTTGATTGAATTCAGACAAACATACGTTGGCCCTGCAATTAGAAAATACGGTAACATGCTTCGAGTAGGCGACTGTCCCAACGACGCAATTTCGAACAGAAAGCATAGCCTTGACCTTCGTCTTACCTCGGGCAAAACCGCCGTTCATTCGGATATGCTTATGTGGAACAAGGACGATACACCCGAATCGGCCATGCTTCAGTTTACAAGCATTCTTTACAGCGTTCCCCAGGTTTCGGTAAAATTAGAAACGCTTAGTGACGCTCACCGAAAGGCACTTAAATTCTATCTTTCGTTCTGGCGCAAAAACGCCGACATACTCATGAACGGAAAAGTCCACGTCTTTGACACGGCTCACGATTATTCCGCCGCCTGCGCCGTTCTTGACAAAAAGGCGATTTACACCTGTTACATGGAAACGGTTGTTGACGGCGAAAATTACGACGAACTTACAATAGTCAAGGCGTCGAAAAATAATAGTGTTTACGTCAAAAACTGCGAGGGTAAGAGCTACACGGCAGTAAACTGCTTTGGTGAAACAATTTCGGAAGGAAAAATCGAATCGTCGCTTGCCGAAATTGAGCTTCCCCTTTCGGGCATAATGTTTATTAAATAGTAACCCCTTTAATTTGGCGTAACTTAGTAGTTATAAATTGATTAAAAAATAAAAAAATTCCCGGAATGTTGGTGCATTTCGGGAATTTTTTTATGAAGCTAAAAAACAAAAGGGGATGGTTCAAAACCGTTTTATCACTATGGTGTAAATTCGAATTTTGGGCGTTTAAATTTTTGGTTGTAATGACGGTTGAAATGTGATAATATGAAGGGTAAGAATGTAGAGGTGTTTAAATTTGAATTTTATAATCGAAAAAGAAAGAAATACACCTATTTCCGATAAATGCGACCTGCTTGTTGCGGGCGGAGGTATCGCCGGAATTTCGGCGGCTCTTGCAGCGGCAAGGGAGGGGGCAAGGGTTACTCTTATCGAGCGTGAATATATGCTCGGCGGCCTTGCAACCCTTGGTCTTATCGCTATATATTTGCCTCTTTGCGACGGCGTCGGACGTCAGGTTAGCTTCGGTATCGCCGAGGAGCTTTTGCGATTGTCTATCCATTTCGGCGTTGACCGTGACGAGGACGTGCCCGCTATGAAAGCGTGGCTTACCAACGATAATGTTGATATCCAAGCACGCAAAAAGTACCGTTTCGCCGCCCAATATAACCCCCATACGTTTGCCACCGAATGCGAGCAGCTGCTTACAAAACACGGCGTAAAAATCATTTACGGTACCGTTGCCGTTGACGCAAATGTTGAAGGCGGCAAAATTACTCACGTCATGATTGAAAACAAAAGCGGCAGAAGCGCAATCGAGGTTAAAACGGTTATTGACGCTACGGGCGACGCCGATGTTTGCAAGCTTTCGGGCGCAAAAACCGCTATTTTTGATAAGAAAAATATGCTCGCTAACTGGTACTATTATTTCAAAAACGGCAAAGTCAATTTGCGCTTGCTCGGCGCCCTTGACGACCCCGATGACCCCGAAGGTTCTGCTCAAATTTCCGAGCGCCGCTTTACGGGCGTCGACGCCGTTGATACAAGCGAGATGATGATGCTTGCCCGCGCCGATATGCTTAAGGACGTTACCCGTCAACGCAAGGAAAACCCCGAATGTGTACCCGTTTGCCTGCCCACAATACCCCAGGTGCGTACAACCCGTCGCGTAATCGGTAAACACGTTTCCAATTACGGCGAGGAGCATAAATATGCTGAAACAAGTATCGGTATGGTCGGCGATTGGCGAAAACGCGGCCCTGTTTTTGAGTTACCGTTTGAAATTCTTTACGGTGAAGAGGTTAAAAACCTTGCCATTGCGGGCCGTTGCGTTTCGACCGACGAGGAGATGGCGGAGATTACCCGAGTAATTCCGTCGTGTGCCGTAACCGGCCAAGCGGCAGGCACCGCCGCCGCTATGTGCGACGATTTTACAACCCTTGATGTAAAAAAGCTTCAAGAAAAGCTTGTCGCAAACGGCGTAAAACTCCACGAAACCGATTTATAATAATAAAAATCCACCCGATAGGGAGACGCTTCGTAAAGAAGTGTCTCCCTATTTCTTTTTATACAAAAATTGACACTTTCGGTTTGAAAGTGTCATAGTGGGTTACGCACTTTCAAAAGGTGCGTAACGAGGTTACATACTTTAAAATTAACCTATCTCAAAGATAAGAATAATAAGTGATATTGTGAGACGGGTCTCACAGTGATATTCTTTAGAATACCTCACCAAAGGCGAGCTGTTTCTAAAGAGTGATATGAAAACCTATCGGTTTTCGTGATATTATATTCGCCATTAAAACTGCCAGAAGGACAATATCACGATGCGTAGCATCATATAACTGCAAAGCAATATAACTTGCCTTTGGCGAATATAACTGAGGCACCTTCCTTACGGAGGGTGCCTCTATGCGGGTGGATTTTTTTGTCCTTTTTTTTAACGAAACTCGGTATCATAAATACGTTTTTATTGGATACCGCGCCTCGTCTATTCATATAATTATAATCAAAATAATCAGAATTCGCTTCTTCCCTCTAAAGCTCGCATAAGGGTTATTTCGTCGGCATATTCCAAACTTCCTCCTACGGGGATACCGTAAGCCAGTCGAGTAACCTTAACGCCCATCGGTTTAAGCAACCGTGAAATATACGCCGCGGTGGCTTCACCGTCAACCGTTGGGTTGGTCGCCATGATAATCTCTTTAATCTCGTCATCGGCAACACGCTTTAAAAGCTCCCTTACCTTGATTTGGTCGGGGCCGATTCCGTCAAGTGGCGAAATTACTCCGTGTAATACGTGATATGTGCCGCTGAATTCCCTTGTTCGCTCAAAGGCGATTATGTCACGCGGGTCTTCGACAACGCAAATAACGCTACGGTCGCGGGATTTGTCGGAACAAATATCGCAGGTTTCCAAATCGGTAAGATTTTGGCACACAGAGCAACAGTGAATATGTTTTTTTGCGTCAATAATTGCGTCGGCGAAACTTTTTGCTTCCTCGTCATCGAGCGAAAGCACGTGAAAAGCCAATCTCTGCGCCGATTTTTTGCCTATACCGGGCATTTTTTCGAACTGCTCGGTGAGTTTTGCAAGCGACGGAATTTTATATCCCATATCAGAACATACCGCCCATTCCGGGAATGTTCGGGAGGTTGAGCGATGACGAAATTTTAGCCATTTCTTCTTCGCTTGCCTTGTCGGCGTTGTGCATAGCCTCGTTTATAGCGGCGCTGATTAAATCCTCCAGCATTTCGATATCGTCGGGGTCGACGATTTCCGGCTTAATAGAGAGCTTTGTCACCTGATGCTTGCCGGTAACGGTGGCTTCTACCATGCCGCCGCCCGAAGTAGCGGTGTATTCGGTGGCTTCAAGCTCAGCCTGCTTTGCTGCCATGTCCTCCTGAGCCTTTTGAGCCTGTTTCATTAAGTTGTTGAGGTTGCCGGCGCCGCCGCCGTAACCCTGCGGTAATCTTGCTTTCATTTTTATGTTCTTCCTTTCGGCTTATTTATTTTGATGTTGCGTCAATGCCCGCCTCTTTTGCGCGCATTACAAGGTCGTCAAGCGGGTCAATTTCGCCGTCTTCGTTTACCTCAACGGCGTTGGCTTGGACGGCTTTTTTGCGAGAATAGGGCCCGATTTTATAATTGGTTCCCGTAACCTGAAGTATGGCCGCTTTAAGCGCCGATTTGTGACGCGGGCTTGTGTTAATCATGTCGCGGAAGCTTTCGTTTTTAAAGTCAATGAGCATACAGTTGTCGACAATATAACCGGTTGAGCCTTCAAGAGCTGCCTTCATCATGGGGTCGGTTTTGCCCAAAGCGCCCAAAATGTCGTTCCATTTTTTATACGGGTGGTCTGCGCCGCTGTTTTTCTCTTTTTTCTCGCTCGGCTCCGATTTTGGCTCCGAAACGGGGCTAAATGCGATTGTAGCGGCGCTGGCTGCGTCCTTTTTGGTCGGGGTTTCAATGTCGTCTACGGTGACTCGCTTTGAGTAAACCTTAACGTCTTGGTCGGTTTTAACCTCGCTTAAATCGGGGATAACTCGGGTTGCGCCAACGTCCTCTTTTTCGTCAATAATCGGCTCGGCGATTTTAACGGCAACGCCGCTTTCAAGCGCGGAAATACGTCTTATAAGAGCGGCCGCCGTCTCGTCAAGCGCAGGGTTGCAAAGCCGTACAAGCGCCGTTTCCATAATAGTTCGGCGGTTAGCGCCGCGGTTCATTTCGCCGAAAACCTTTTCAAAAACCTCAATCGCATGAACAACGGCGTCGAGCGGCATTGAGCTTGCTGATTTTTTAAGCGTTTCTATTTCGTTTGCCGAACAAACAAGGAGATTTTCGGGGTTTTTAAGGGTTTTTACAAGCATTATGTTGCGGAAATATTCAATAAGCTCGCCGCAAAGCCGTGACATATCCTTTGACTTTTCGTACAATTCGGCGGTAACGGTGAGCGCCTTTTCGCTGTCTTTGTTAACTACCGCGTCGGCGAGCCGTTCAAGATATTCTCTGCCCGACATTCCGGCGGCGTCAAGCACGGCACGCTCGTCAATTTCCTTGCCCGATGCGGAGCAAACGTCAAGAAGTGACAATGCGTCACGCATAGCGCCGTCGGATAATTTCGCAATCATCAAAGCGGCGTCTTTGGTAAGAGAAATGCTTTCTTTTTCGGCGATTTCGGTTAATCTTTCGGCGATATCCTCGGCGGCAATTCGGCCGAAATCGAACCGCTGACAACGGGAAAGTATGGTCGCCGGTAATTTATGCACCTCGGTGGTGGCGAGGATAAACACAACGTGCGCGGGAGGCTCTTCTAAGGTTTTGAGCAGCGCGTTAAACGCGGCACCCGAAAGCATATGAACCTCGTCAATGATGTAAATACGGTATTTCGCGGCGGCGGGGGAGAAAGCGGTGTTATCCCTTAAATCGCGGATATTGTCAACGCCGTTGTTGGAGGCGGCGTCTATTTCGGTAACGTCGTAAATGCTTTCGTCGTTAATACCCTTGCAAATTTCGCATTCGTTGCACGGGTCGCCGTTTACGGGGCTTAAGCAGTTAACCGCCTTAGCCAAAATTTTTGCGCAGGAGGTTTTGCCCGTGCCTCTTGAACCGGTGAAAAGATAGGCATGGGAGATGTGATTTTCGCTAATTTGGTTTTTAAGCGTCTTTACGACATTTTTTTGACCGACAACCTCGCTGAAGCTGCGGGGACGGTACTTACGGTACAACGCCTGATACAAAAAAATCACCTGCTTAATAAAAAATACCGTTCATGCACTTGGGTATGTGGGTGTGCAGACTTACTGCGGCACACAGGAAAGTCCGCTTAATGCTGCTCGGTTCCCCGCCTGACATGGTTCACAGCCCCCTATTGCACAGGGCCAACACACCCACACGCCCGAATGTACGAACGGCTTGATACTACCTTGATATTATAATACACAACTTCTGTTTTGACAAGAGTAAAATATAAACTTATCTTATTTGACATAAGGTATAGTATAATGTTATAATTATTAAAGTAAATTACGCCGAAAGGAGCGTTTTTATGAAACTTATTATTGCCATTATAAGCTCTTCCGATGCGCCGTCGCTGTCCTCCGCTTTGATTGAAGCGAATTTCAGCGTTACAAAGCTTGCCACAACCGGCGGCTTTTTGAAGCAGGGTAATACAACCTTGCTTATGGGCGTTGACAACGAAAAGGTAGAGGAAGCGCTTGAAATTATAAAAAAATATTCCGGCGTTCGAGCCGAGCTGCAACCGATACCGAGCGTTTCCGCTTACCCAAGCGTTATCGCCACCCCTGCGATTGAAACAACCGTCGGCGGCGCAACCGTTTTCATCACCGATATCGAGAGGTTTGAAAAGCTGTGAGCGCGTTTAAAGGCTTTGTCGGTAACGTCGAAACGACCGAGCGCCTTTCGGCTATGCTTTCGTCGGGCAGAGCGCCTCACGCCTTTATTTTCGAGGGCGACAAGGGTACGGGCAGAAAAACGCTTGCGAATATGCTTGCCCGTGCGCTTGCCTGTACGGGCGAAGGTAAGCCCTGCGGCGTATGTGAATGTTGTCGGATAGCCGAGAACCCCGATATTGTAACCGTCTTGCCCGAAAAAGCGGCCATCACGGTTGACCAAATAAGAACAATCCGCGACGAGGCGTATATTTTGCCGAATCAGTCGGAAAAGCGGGTTTTTATTATTCCCGACGCAAATTTAATGAATGAGCAGGCGCAAAATGCGCTTTTAAAGGTTTTCGAGGAGCCGCCGAAAAGCGTTGCTTTCATCTTAACCTGCGAATATTCGGGGCAACTGCTCAGCACGGTTGTCTCACGTGCCGCAGTGTTCAAGCTTTCGGCGCCCGACATAAAAACGGCGGGCGAATATATCGAAAATAATTATCCCGATTACGACAACGTGGCCGTAGCCGACGCAGTGAGAAGCTCGTCGGGCAATATAGGTGCGGCTTTGTCGGTGCTTTCGGGCGGAGACAAAACCGATTTAACCGCAAGAGAAATTTTGGCGGTTATGGGCGACAAAAGCGAGCTTGGCTTGCTTAAAGCCTTGCTTGTGATTGAAAAGGACCGACCGTTTGCAAAGGCTGTTTTGCTTAAAATGAACGAGCTTGTTTGCGACGCGCTCGCTTTTAAATCGGGGGCAAAAATGACGTTGCCCGAGGGCGACGTAAGGGTATCGCTTGCCGATAAATTTACGGGCGAGCATTTGCTCGGAATATCGTCGGCGCTGCTTTCCGCAAAGGGCGACTGCGACTTCAACTGTAATGGCGCGCTCATGATTACCAATTTGTGTGCTTGTATTCGGGCGCAAATTGATTTATAATAAAGAGGTTAACGGATAAATCCGTTTTTAAAATATTTTTTTGGAGGCAAATATGGCCGAAGTAATAGGAGTAAGATTTAAAGAAAACGGAAAATCTTACTATTTTGACCCCAAAGGGGATAAATTTAAGGTCGGTGACCTTGTTGTTGTCGACACCGCAAGAGGAATAGAACTTGGCGAGGTCGCAAACGGCAACCAAACGGTAAGCGACGACGAGGTAATTCACCCGTTGCGTGAGGTTGTACGTCGTGCAACCGACGCCGACATAAAGCACCGCGAAGAGAATAAGCAAAAGGAAAAAAAGGCGTTCACCGTATGCGAAGAAAAAATAGCCGCTCGCGGACTTGACATGAAACTCGTTGACGTTGAATATGCTTTTGATGACACAAAAATTCTCTTTTACTTTACCGCCGACGGCAGAGTGGATTTCCGCGAACTTGTCAAGGATTTGGCAAGCGTGTTTCATATGCGAATCGAGCTGCGCCAAATCGGCGTTAGAGACGAGGCTAAAATGCTCGGCGGACTTGGCATTTGCGGCCGTCCGTTTTGCTGCAACCGTTTCCTTAACGACTTTTTGCCCGTATCAATCAAAATGGCTAAGGAGCAGGGCTTGTCGCTGAATCCCGTTAAAATTTCGGGCACCTGCGGCAGACTTATGTGCTGTCTTAATTACGAGCAAAACGTTTACGAGGCCCTTAACAAGACAACGCCCCGTGTCGGCGCAACGGTATCCACCCCCGACGGTGAAGGTACCGTATTAAGCGCAAGCGTGCTTAGCCAAAAGGTAAAGGTGCGCCTTGATTCAAGGGACAGCGCCGAAACCTATTCTTGCGAGGATGTTCGCGTGGTGCGCACAAACCGCAAAAACGACCGAAACGAAGCAGAGGAAGCAGAAAAAACCTGAAAAGGATAAAAATTAATACTTGCAATTTCTATACTCTGTGTTAAAATGAATTTGTGAATAAGGGGTATTGCCCCTCTAATAATGATACTAAGAAGGAGTTGTATTTATAATGGCACACAAGATTTCTGATGAATGCATTTCTTGCGGCGCATGTGCGGATACTTGCCCCGTTGGCGCTATCGCTGCCGGTGACGGCAAATTCGAAATCAACGCTGACGAATGCGTAGATTGCGGCGCTTGTGCCGGCGGTTGCCCGGTAGAAGCTATCAGTGCTGAGTAATTTAATTTACTTAAAAAGTTAGCGGAGCGTTATTCTACGCTCCGCTTTCTGAATTTACGGGAGAATTTTTGAATGGAGAAGCTTCAATATCTCGGCCAAAAAATGAAAATTTACGTTTCCGACATTCACCGATACGGCACCGACGCCGTTTTGCTTGCCGATTTCGCAATGCCGAAAAACGGCGATAAAGCGTGCGATTTCGGTATGGGTTGCGGAATAATTCCGCTTATGTGGCGGCTAAACGGCTCAAAATGCGACATCACGGCGGTTGATATAAGCCGTGACGCTTGCCTGCTTGCCGAAAAATCGGTTAGTGAAAACGGACTTAAGGATATAAAAATAATAAACGGCGATTTGCGAAACCCCGAAACTGTAGAGGGGAGCGGCGTTTTCGACGTTATTTCAATGAATCCGCCGTATAAAGCGGCGACCGACGGCGTTATGAGCGAAAATCGTGAGCGCCGTACCGCCCGCCACGAGGTTGAGTGTACGATTGAGGATTTATGCGGCGCGGCGGCCCGCTTGCTCCGTTTCGGCGGCAAGCTTTGTATTTGTCAACGTCCCGAGCGCCTTGCCGATATAATTTGCGCTATGCGTGCGTCCAAAATTGAGCCGAAACGCCTGCGCCTCGTGTGTCAACGAAGGGGAGGCGTGCCAAAGCTTATTTTGATTGAAGGCCGCCTTGGTTCGAAACCCGGCCTTGTCCATATGGCTCCGCTTTATATCGAAAATGATGACGGCGGTGTGTCGGAGGAAATCGCCCGAATTTACGGCGAATATTACATAGAAAGCGGGGATAAAAATGAGCGGTAAACTGTACGTTGTTGGAACGCCCATAGGTAATTTGTCCGACTTTTCGCCAAGAGCGATTGAAACCTTGGAAACGGTTGATTTTATTGCCGCTGAGGATACACGTGTGACCATGAAGCTTATGAATAGGTTTGATATAAAGCGCCCGATTGTCAGCTATTATGAGCATAATATGCGAGACCGCGGCGCCAAAATTATCGACCGCATTTTATCGGGCGAAAACTGCGCCGTTGTAAGCGACGCCGGCATGCCCGCAATATCCGACCCGGGCGAGGATTTGGTACGTCTCGCCTACGAAAACGGAATTTGCGTGGTTTCGGTGCCCGGACCGAGCGCCGTCATAACCGCGCTTTCGGTTTCGGGAATGAGCTGTAAACGGTTCAGCTTTGAAGGCTTTTTAAGCGCCAATAAATCGGAGCGCAGAAAGGCTTTGGACGAGCTTAAAGACGAAAAAAGAACAATGGTATTTTATGAGGCTCCGCATAAGCTTATCGCAACCCTTTCGGATATGCAAACGGCTTTCGGCGACCGCCAAATCGCCGTAATAAAAGAGCTTACTAAAATCCACGAAACGGTTTTAAGAGTAACTCTCGGTGAGGCGGTGGCTCATTTCGCCGAAAACCCGCCGAAGGGCGAATACGTGCTTGTTGTTGCGGGCGCCGAAGAGGACGGAACCGAAGAAAAAATGACGTTAGCCCAAGCGGTTGAATACGCCCGTTCGTGTGTTGAAGAGGGAGCGTCTCCGACGGCGGCGGCTAAGCAAGCGGCGGCAATAAGCGGTTGTAAAAAAGGCGAAATTTATAAAGAATTGGTAAAATAATAAAAAAGGACGTTTTTTCGAAAGAAAATCGTCCTTTTATAATGCAAAAATATGTGTACAACGGAGCGTTTATGTGTTATAATAAATGCTGTATAGATATGCAAAAGGGGGCGACAAAAATTGAAAAGGATATTTAGCTTAACGGCGCTTGTTTTGTCGCTGATTATGACCCTTTGCTCCTGCTCTCTCATGAACGAGGACTATGTTGCATACATGACCGCACCCAAGGCTACGGGCGAAATGAGCGACGTTGCCGACGCGTTTTATGATTTTGCGGGCAAAAACGTCACCTTAAGCTACCCTACAAGAGGCGACTATCTTTCTGCCTTTACGTTAGAGGACATTGACGGAGACGGACTGCGCGAGGCGGTTGTTTTCTATACAAGCGACGAGGACGAAAACGGCGTTGCGCCCGTACATATCAACATTGTCGACAAGCGGCATGGGGAATGGGTTTCGGTTGCCGATGCGGTGACGACATCTAACGCGGTCGATATGCTTTCGTTTGCCGACATTTCGGGCAACGGCATAAAAGAAATGGTTGTCGGGCTTACCTCGGTTACAAAAAACGAAAACGCGCTTAATCTTTATACCTATCAAGATTCCCGTCTTTCCTTGATGGTACAGGAAACATATACCGACTTTATTTTAAGCGACCTTACCGAAAACGGAAGCGACGACCTTTTGATAATAAATCTTAAAACCGCCGAAAAGGAATCAACGGCTAAACTTTATACCGTTTCTAATAACGAGTTGCTGCTTAACGGCGCCGTTTATCTTGACTCCAACGTTACCGGCTACGCAAAGCTGCAGGAAAGCACGGTTGGGGGTAAAAAAGCCGTTTATATCGACGCATATAAAGGCACTACTTCCATGGTCACCGATATAGTTTATGTTGAAAACGGGGTGCTGAAAAATCCGTTTGTCGCCACCGCCGACACCGAAAACGAATTTACTTTGCGTTCGCTTGCGGAGCCGTGTAAGGATTATGACGGAGACGGGGTGCTTGATATTCCGTTCACCCGCCTTTTACCCGGATTTGAGCTTCGGGTAAACAGCGAGCGAGCCTATCTTACCATATGGCGCGGCTACGACGGCGCCCTTTTCCACGACAAGGTTTGCGGATACTTTAACCAAGCCGACGGTTACATGATGAAATATCCTACCGAATGGCTTGACACCGTTACTATCACGCGAGATTCCTCGTCCCATATGCTTACCTTCGGCGTATACGACCCGATACTCGGTACCGTGTCAAGCGAGCTTGTTCGCATTAAAAGATACACGGTCGAGGATTATAACCAAATTGACACTTCGATGTTCGTTGAACTCGGTACGAACGAAAACTATGTTTACGTCGCCCGAATTGTAAATACAACCAGTGAATATTCGGTTGACGGAGAAACCTTAAAATCAATGTTTAGCTTACTGTAAAATTTAAAGGTGGAATGTTAAAAATGAAAAGAATACTTGTCGTTGAGGACGAGGTCGCCATCAGAGAATTTGTTGTTATCAACCTTAAACGAGCCGGCTACGACACCGTTGAAGCGGGAACGGGCGAGGACGCAATTAGAATTTTCGAGGCCGACCCTAACGGATTTCAAATTGCATTGCTTGACATAGCATTACCGGGTATAGACGGACTTCGCGTGTGCAAGGAGCTTAGAACCCATTCGGGAACGATGGGAATTATAATGCTTACCGCCCGCACGCAAGAAATGGACAAGGTAACGGGACTTATGCTCGGCGCCGACGACTATATCACAAAGCCGTTCAGCCCGTCGGAGCTTGTTGCCCGCGTTGACTCGCTTTACAGAAGGGTTGAAATGCTTACCAATCAGGGCGGTAAAGAAAAACCGACCGAGGAAATAACCTTGGGCGAGTTTACGCTTAATTTGCGCCGCCGAGTATTGCTTAAACGCGGCAAGAAAATTGAATTGACTCAGGTTGAGTTTCAAATTATCGAATATTTCTTTACCCGACCCGATACAGCCCTTGACCGTACCGATATTTTAAGCCGAGTTTGGGGCGACTCTTATGTAGGCGAAGAAAAAATAGTAGACGTTAATATCCGCCGCCTGCGTATGAAAATTGAGGATGAGCCGTCCGCTCCGAAACGACTGGTAACCGTTTGGGGCATGGGCTATAAATGGGCGACCGAATAAAGCTTTAACCGATTAAAATAACTGCGAAAGGAGAGATGATAAATGGATGTAGCAATTAAAGTTCGTGCCGTAACACGCAACTGGGTAATGAACGTGCTTTTACTGCTCACCGTTATCGTTCTTGTCCTTGTAGTTATTTCTATCGCGTCGATACATAACAATTATTACGGTTCTTACGAAAATTATATAGAGGGAATAGCCACGTCGTTTGACCGACTTGCCGTATGCGACAGCGCCGATTATTATACCGAGGCGCGTTCGTTATCGGCTCAATTTTCGCTTAAAAACCGCGTAGAGGTACAGTTTATTGACCGAACGGGAGCGGTTATAATTTCGACAAGCGGCTTTTTGCCGACCGAAGAAAGCATGCCCGATTACGTTAAGGCGGTGTCCGACGGTGCCAGCGGCAACTGGCTGGGATACAACTCCAACAATGAACACGTTATGGCAATCACCTATATTTTGCCCGACTACGGCAACGGCTCTAACGGCGCTGTGCGTTGCGTCGTCTCGCTTGCCAAATTGGACAGACATATATTTTTTATAAATCTTATGATAATAGCTTTTGCCGTAATTTTGGAGCTTATGGCGGCATTTTCGGGCATTTTCTTTGTCCGTTCCATTATTAAGCCTATCGTTGACGTAAGTAACGTCGCCCGCAGGATAGCCCTTGGCGATTTTAAAGCAAGAATTAAGATTAAAGAGGTCAACAGCGAAATCGGCGAGCTTTGCGACACGATTAACTACATGGCGGGCGAGTTGGAATTGACCGACCGAATGAAAAACGAGTTTATCTCGTCGGTGTCGCATGAATTAAGAACCCCGCTTACCGCGATTAGAGGTTGGAGCGAAACCATAAAGGATTCGGGCGTTGACCGTGAACTTGCGTCAAAGGGCGTTGACGTAATTTTAAACGAAACCGCCCGTCTTTCGGGGCTTGTTGAGGAATTGCTTGATTTCAGCCGCATGCAAACGGGTAAAATGTCCTTCAAAAACGAAAAAATCGACATACTTGCCGAGGTTCAGGCGGCGGTTTTGGCATACCAGCAAATTGCAAGCCAAAACAACGTTGTTTTATCGTACCACGGACCTCAATCGGTGCCTACCATTATGGGCGACGCCGACCGTATCGAACAGGTATTTATTAATATAATCGACAACGCAATTAAATATACTCCCGACGGCGGTGCAATTAACGTTGACGTTGTACCTGAGGAAGGTTGTATCAGCGTTCGTATAGTCGACACGGGAGCGGGTATCCCCGCCGACAAGCTTGACCGAGTAAAGGAAAAATTCTTTAAAGCGAACAGTACCGTTCGCGGCTCGGGAATAGGCCTTGCCGTTGCCGACGAAATTATTAAACATCATAACGGACTGTTGCTTATCGACAGCACCGAGGGCGTAGGTACCACCGTAACGGTCGTACTGCCCACCGTAAAAAGACCGCAAGCCGATGCTTCTGATATAGATATGTTACGTCTTGCGGATGTTTCGGAGGAAAAAATATGAGCAAAGATAAATGTTGTAAGAAAACCAGTATAGGCGGTCAGGCGCTTATAGAAGGCATAATGATGCGCGGACCGCACAAAACGGTTATGGCGGTACGCAATTCCGACGGCGAAATTGTTACCGAAAACATGGTAACCAAACAGCTTAAGGATAAATATAAAATTCTTGGATGGCCTATAATCCGCGGCGCTGTTTCAATGGTCGAATCTATGCTTTTTGGTTATAAGGCACTTATGAAATCGGCCGAGCTTTCGGATATGCTTGATGAAGAGGAAACCGAAAAGGAACCAAAAAAAGAAAAGAAAAACAAGAAAAATGCCGCCGAAACCGTGACCGAAACGGCGGAATTGATTAATACGGAAGAATCCGCCGAGAACGAAGCAACCGCCGAGGCCGAAACAGCGGCAGAGACTGTTTCCGCAACAACCGAAGCAACCGCCGAGAACGAAACAGCGGCAGAGACCGTTCCTGCCGAAACCGAAGCAACCGCCGCCGCAAAAAAGCCCGCCGACAAAAAAGATGAAAAAAAAGAAAGCGGACTTATGGCGGTCATCGGCGTAATCTCAATGGTTCTTGGCGTAGGACTTGCTATTGCGCTGTTTATCTATTTGCCGAACCTTCTTTTCGGCTATGTTAACAGCCTTACAGGGGACAAGATTACCGCTTTTCAGGCGGCTTTTGAAGGCATTTTAAAGATAATTATTTTTATCGTTTATGTCGCCATTGTTTCTCAAATGAAGGATATAAAACGAGTTTTCATGTACCACGGCGCCGAGCATAAAACAATTTTTTGTTACGAGCACGGCAAGGAGCTTACGGTTGAAAATATACGTACCGAGCGCCGTTTCCACCCCCGCTGCGGAACCTCGTTCCTCATTTTAATGCTTATCGTAAGCATTATTTTCTATTCGATTATTGCAAAAATATTCCCTCTGATAGCCGCTAACCGCCTGATTTGGATGGCGCTTAAAATTGTTTGCTTGCCGATTATTGTCGGCCTTGGCTACGAGCTTATTAAGCTTTGCGGACGACATGATAACATACTTACCCGAATTATCGCCGCTCCCGGCGTATGGGTGCAGCGCCTTACTACAAAAGAGCCCGACGACAGCATGATTGAGGTTGCGATTGTGGCTATGTCCGCCGTAATCCCCGAAAACGGCGAGGACGATAGATGGTAATTTCCGAATTGCGCCGCAACCTTTCCGAAAAGCTTAACGAAAACGGCGTTGCCGACGCAAGGTTTGACGCCGATATGCTTATAATGCACGCTTTAGGGCTTAGCCGCACCGACCTCGCTCTCGGCTTTGACCAAAAGGTTGACACGGATAAAATAAACGAGCTTGAAGCCATGGTTTTGCACAGAATAAACGGCGAGCCGCTACAGTATATTCTCGGCAAATGGGAGTTTTACGGCTTGCCCTTTTATGTCGGCGAGGGCGTGCTTATACCAAGGGCTGATACCGAGGTTTTGGTCGATAATGCGCTTGAATTTTTGGCGAATGAGCCCGACTGTACGGTTGTTGACCTTTGTTCGGGAAGCGGTTGTATAGCCGTTTCGGTTGCTAAAAACGCAAAGAATGCCAAGGTTTGGGCGGTTGAACTTTATGAGCCGGCCTATTCCTATCTAAACCGAAACGTCGAGCTTAATAACGCTGACGTAAACGTGATAAAAGCCGACCTTTTCGATACGCCTGATTTTGACGGGATTGACCTTTTGCTTACCAACCCGCCGTATATCGAAACCGATACGATAAACGGGCTTTCGAAAGAGGTGAAAAAGGAGCCGAAAACCGCGCTTGACGGCGGAGAGGACGGACTTAACTATTACCGAGCAATTGCCGATAAATGGTTGCCCGTTACAAGGAAATGCGTAATGGCCGAAATCGGCGAAACTCAAGCGGCCGAGGTAACGGCGCTTTTTGAGGAAAAAGGATTCGCTTGTGTAACCGTAAAGGACCTTTGCGGCAACGACAGGGTCATTATTGGTACTAAAAATAGTTTATAATTGCTTCAAAATTAAAACGGAGTTGAATAAAAAATGGCAGAAAAGAAAGTAATCGACGCAAAATCCGCAAAGAAGGACGCTTTGACTACCGCGCTTTCACAAATCGAGAAAAAATACGGAAAAGGCTCGGTAATGAAACTGGGCGAAAATTCTGCGCTTAACGTGGAGGCTATTTCCACCGGTTCAATCGCGCTTGACATGGCGCTCGGAGTCGGCGGCGTTCCCCGTGGCAGAATTGTTGAAATCTACGGACCGGAATCCTCCGGTAAAACCACAATCGCGCTTCACGTTGTAGCGGAAGCGCAAAAGCTCGGCGGCGACGCAGCATACATCGACGTTGAACACGCACTTGACCCCGTTTATGCCCGCAACTTAGGCGTAGATATCGACTCATTGCTGGTGTCTCAGCCTGACGCAGGTGAACAGGCTCTTGACATCGCCGAACAGCTTGTACGTTCGGGAGCAATCGACGTTATAGTAATCGACTCGGTTGCGGCTTTAGTTACCCGCGCCGAAATCGAAGGCGACATGGGCGATTCTCACGTCGGCGTTCAGGCAAGACTTATGTCGCAGGCGCTTCGTAAAATGACCGCCGCTATTTCCAAGTCTAACTGTGTTGTAATATTTATCAACCAGCTTCGTGAAAAGGTCGGCGTAATGTACGGCAACCCCGAGGTAACTCCCGGCGGCCGTGCGCTTAAGTTCTATTCCTCGGTACGAATCGATATCCGCCGCAGCGAAACTATAAAGGTGGGCACCGAAATGGTCGGCTCACATACGAAGGCAAAGGTTGTTAAGAACAAGGTTGCACCGCCCTTTAAAACAGCGGAATTCGACATTATGTACGGTAAGGGCATTTCCGCAACGGGCGAAATTCTTGACCTCGCCGTTCAGTTCGATATTGTAAAGAAGAGCGGCGCTTGGTTCTATTATAACGAGGAACGCATCGGACAGGGCAGGGATAACGTTAAGAACATGCTTGAAGAAAACACGGCTATGCTTTCCGAGCTTAAGGAAAAGGTTATCGCCGCCATGAAAGAAAAGCGAGAAGCCGAGCTTTCAAAGAAACCGAAAGAAGAGGCTCCTGTTATTTCCGAGCCGACCGAGGCTCCGAAACCCCGCACGACTTCAAAAATCAATCTTGACGTTGACGTTGAAGACTGATGAAAATTCTTGATATCCGTACCCGACGCAAATCGCTTTACGCCCTTGTGCTAAGCGAGAAACCCGATTTCGACGGCGCAAAGCTTGACGAAAACGGATACTTGCTTATTGACCGAACGGCGTTTGACGAAAGCGGATATGCGGTAGGAAACGATATCCCCGACAGCGAGACGGAAAAACTGATTTTTACCTCGGCGTATTACCGTGCGAGGGAAAGAGCGCTTTACTATCTTTCAAACCGTGACTATGCCGAAAAGGAAATGGCGCAAAAATTGCGCCGTGAATTCGGTGAAGAAGCGGCATCTGCCGCCGCAAAGCGCATGGTAGAGCTTTGTCTTATCGACGACGAAGGCTTTGCCGACCGATACGCCGAAATCATGCTTAACGTTAAAGGCTGGTCGCCGTCACGTGCGATAAGAGAGCTTGTTTTAAAGCGGATTGCCCGAGATTATGCCGAACAGGCGGTAGCCTCGGTCGGCGTATCACCGAAAGATTTGATACGCGATATAATTGATAAAAAATATGCCCGCCTTGTTTGCTCGGGTGACCCGAAATCGGTAACCAAGGCGGTGAACGCCCTTGCGCGCAAGGGCTATTCATTTTCCGACATACGTTCGGTTATCGCCGACTACTGTGACACCGACGAAATGTACGATTAGGAGTTAATTTTAATGCAAAAGAAAATTGGAATGGTATCTCTCGGCTGTCCGAAAAATCAGGTTGACGCCGAAATAATGCTTAACCGCCTTAAAGAAGCGGGCTTTGAAATTACGGGCGATGCTGCAAAAGCCGACGCCGTAATTATCAACACCTGCGGCTTTATAGAGGACGCAAAAAAGGAAGCTATCGACAACATTTTGGAGCTTGCCGAGCTTAAAAAGGAAAGCAATCTTAAAGGCCTTATCGTTACGGGTTGCCTTGCCGAGCGCTATAAGGACGAGGTTATAACCGAAATGCCCGAAATCGACGCTATTGTAGGTATCGGCGCAAACGAGGATATTGTAAACGTTGTAAATCGAGTTATCGACGGCGAAAGCGGCATTTCGAAATTCGCCGAAAAAGATAATTTGGACATGCACAGCGACCGAATTTTAGCCTCGCCGAGATATACCGCTTATCTTAGGATAGCCGACGGTTGTGATAATTGCTGTACCTATTGTACTATTCCGTTTATAAGAGGACGTTTCCGTTCCCGTAAAATGGAAAGCGTAATTGACGAGGCTAAGAGGCTCGCCTCGCGTGGCGTAAAGGAGCTTGTCGTTATCGCGCAGGATACCACCCGCTACGGAGAGGATTTATACGGCGAATTAAAGCTTGCCGAGCTGCTCCGCAAGCTTTGCGAGGTCGACGGTATCGAATGGATACGCATTTTGTACGCCTATCCCGACCGAATTACCGACGAGCTTATTGACACAATGGCGAGCGAAAGCAAGATCATGAACTATATTGATATCCCGCTCCAACATTGTAACGGGGAGATTTTGGCCGCCATGAACCGTCACGGCGACCGCAAATCCCTTACCGAGCTTATTGCAAAAATTCGCAATAAAATGCCCGACGTTGCTTTGCGTACAACCTTTATAACCGGTTTCCCCGGCGAAACGGAGGAACAGTTTACCGAGCTTTGCGAGTTTGTAAACGAAATAGGGTTTGAACGTCTCGGCTGCTTCGCCTATTCCGCTGAGGAGGGCACAAAGGCCGCCGAAATGGATAATCAGATTGAAAAAAGCGTCAAGGAGCGCCGAGCCGAAGTTATAATGGACGACCAGCTCCGCATTATAAGTGAAAAGAACGAGCAAAAAATAGGCAAAACTCTTACCGTGTTGGTAGAGGGCTACGACAGCTACATAAAATGCTGTTACGGCAGAAGCTACGCGGACGCGCCCGAAATTGACGCCAAAATTTTCTTTGCTCCGTCCGAACCCCGTCCTAATGAAGGCGATTTGGTAGAGGTAGAAATTTTCGATACCATTGAATACGATTTGCTCGGTCAGCAAATATAAATGAAGGGGATTTT
>JBGVDX010000063.1:0-4717 GCA_045119575.1 Acutalibacteraceae bacterium | reverse complement strand
CAACGGACACAGAGGGTGGCTCCCGGCACACATGGCGGGACACGGTACGCATGGGGCGGCACGGACACATGGCGGGACACGGCACACATGGCGGGACACGGCACACATGGCGGGACACGGCACACATGGCGGGACACGGCACACATGGGCGGGACACGGCACACATGGGCGGGACACGGCACTCAGGGGGCGCCGCAACACGGTGTTTAGAAAGCCGTTGCATTTTGCATGGTCCGCACGCATACAACCCAATGTTTCACGTGAAACATTGGGCGTTTTTGGGGCAAATTGTCTGTGATTGACACGCACCATAACCCATGCTATAATGTAATCGTTAGAATGTGTGAGAGGGTGGCGCTTATGCAGAAAAAAAATCAAACGCTTAATTGCTGTCTTGCTTGTAATTGCAATGGCCGCAAGCTGTTCTTCGTGCAAAATTATCGACACTCTGCTTTTTGATGAAAACCCGAAAGAGCCGGTCGGCGGAATCCACTTTGCGAATCCCGATTTCGTTGAAGCCGAGGACGACGGAAGCGACGGCGACAGCGACCCCTTTGTTGGCCAGGTTAGCCCATCCTCCGAAAACGAGGAAAACTCCTGTTTTAAAAAGGTTACCGACTATGCGGTGCTTATGAATAAATGGGACTGTTATTACGCCTTGGGCAACTGCTGTGATTCAAAGTACACCGATGAAAATTTGGGCGGATATAACGAAGATTACTACGGTTACGGCAATTACCGCATTAGTTGCTGCTCAAACTTTGCGGAAGTAAAGCAACACGCATATCATTATATGGACGAGTCTTTGTTTGAGGCTTGGGACGGGGTGCAATATTTTAAATACAAGGGCAATTTTTATTTTTCCGTGCCTGCTTACGGCCCTCCGTTTCACGATGTTAACAAAATTGAGATTTTAGACGACAGCGACCCGTCAGAGGTTACAATTAAGGCGTTTATTTACGAGGCGGGCGAAAAAATCGGATACACGGTTTTTACCGTTGACACAACCGGCTCGTATAAAATCATCGACGTTGAAAATACGTATTATTAAGACTGATTATACATATTGAAAAAAGCTAGAAAAACGCCGTCGGGGGAAAACTCGGCGGCACTTTTTGTTTCACGTGAAACATTTTTGGGCTAATTTGTTTGCTTTGGCATGAAAACAGCAGAACGTGAGTTAATTTTGGTGCCTAAACCTTTTCACGGCGGTCAAAGGGCGGTTGCTTTTGTCCGTTTTTATTGTTTCACGTGAAACATTTATAATTTTGTTGAAGAAATCGGCATATTCCTCTTTTATTTTGGACGGGATTGTGCTATAATTTGAAGGATAATGCGTTAGGGCGGTTTTTTATTATAAAATTTCGCTTTTCGCTTAAAAAAGTGCTTGAAAAGGACTGGATTTATTTTGTCAAAGGTTATTTCATGCGTTAATCAAAAGGGCGGCGTCGGCAAAACGACCACCGCCGTTAACCTTACCGCCGGTTTGGGCAAGATGGGCAAAAAGATTTTGCTTATCGACATCGACCCCCAGGGCAACTCAACAAGCGGCTACGGTATAAACAAACGCGATTTGAATAAATCAAGCTACAACCTTCTTTGCGAGGGAGCCGCTGTAAGCGACGTTGTTATAAAGACCGAGTTTCAAGGGGTTGACCTTGTTCCCGCTAACATGAACTTGGTGGGCGCCGAAATCGAGATGATAGAAAAGGACAACCGCGAAAGCGTGCTTAAAAAGGCGATTGCCGCCGTTAGGGAAAAGTACGATTACATTTTCCTTGACTGTCCGCCGTCGCTTGGGCTTATTACGCTTAACGCCTTAAACGCAAGCGACACCGTGCTTGTCCCGATTCAATGCGAGTATTTTGCGCTTGAAGGGTTAAGCCAGCTTATGTCGACCATTCGGCTTGTAAAGCAAAGGTATAACTCCAATTTGGAGCTTGAAGGCGTGCTTCTTACCATGTACGACGGGCGCCTTAACCTTACGCAACAGGTTGTTGCCGAGGTTAAAAAGTTTTTTCCGAAAAAGGTGTTTTCAACCGTTATTCCGCGAACAGTAAGGCTTTCCGAAGCGCCAAGCTACGGCCAGCCGATACAGTATTTCGACCGTTCGTCAAAGGGTGCGTTGGCGTATGACTCGCTCGCCGAGGAATTTGTTAAAGGAATAAGGTAGTCAGTGAGCGTGGCGCAGGGTGCGTGTGCGTGAGCGGCGCAGGGTGCGTTCGTGAGCGTGGCGCAGGGTGCGTGTGCGAGCGTGGCGCAGGGTGCGTTCGTGACTTATTGGTTATTATTCATTATTGATTTTCTGTCTGGAGGACAAAAACATGGCTACAAACAAGAAAAAGGGCGGGCTTATGAGAGGGCTTGACTCCCTTTTAATCGAAAACGCCGTTGATTCCGACCGTTTGATTGAGCTAAGGTTAAGCGAAATTGAGCCTAACCGTGCTCAGCCGAGAAAAGAATTCGACGAGGCGGCTTTACAGGAGCTTGCCGACAGCATAAAGGAACACGGGCTTTTGCAACCGATTACCGTCCGTCCGTATGGCAACTTGGGATACCAAATCGTTGCGGGGGAAAGGCGTTGGCGAGCCAGCCGAATGGCGGGGCTTGAAACGGTGCCCGTTATTGTTAAAGAATTAAGCGACGTTGAATGTGCGGAAATAGCACTTATTGAGAATTTGCAACGCGAGGACTTAAATCCCGTTGAGGAGGCAAAGGGCTACCGTCACCTTATCGACAGCTACGATTTAACTCAAGAAAAGGTGGCCGAAACGGTTGGAAAATCAAGGCCCGTGGTCGCAAACGCCTTAAGACTGCTTAGCCTTGACGAGGAAACCCTTTCGCTTGTTTCGTCGGGCGACATTTCGGTAGGTCACGCAAGGGCTATGTTGCCGCTTGACGACGCAACTCGCCGGGTTGCGGTAGAGATGACCTTAAAGGGCGCAACGGTTAGGGCGATTGAGGCGCTCGGAAAGCCGAAAACCAAAAAAGCCGAGAAAAAGGCGCCGAAAAACACCTATTACAAAGAAGCGGAAATCGCTCTTAAAAACTCGCTGGGCCGAAAAATTAAGATTGACGGCGGCGAGAAAAAGGGTTCATTAATGATAGAATTTTACGGTAAGGACGATTTACAAAATATTATAAATCTCCTTGCGGGCAAGGAATAAAAGGAAGGTTAGAAAAATGATTGATATCAAATTTTTAAGAGAAAACCCCGACGTTGTTCGTCAAAACATCCGCAACAAGTTCCAAGACGCAAAGCTCCCTCTTGTTGACGAGGCGATTGAGCTTGACGCCGCTTTCCGCGCGGCAATAAAAGAGGCCGACGAGCTTCGTGCGTCCAGAAATAAAATTTCCAAGCAAATCGGCGCATTAATGGCGCAGGGCAAAAAGGACGAGGCCGAGGAGGCGAAAAAGCAGGTAGCTCAAGGTGCAACCCGACTTGCCGAGCTTGAGGGAATTGAAAAAGAGCTTGAAGAAAAGCTGAACAAGGTCATGATGACCATTCCGCAAATTATTGACCCGTCGGTTACCATCGGCCGTGACGACAGCGAAAACGTTGAAATTGAAAAATACGGCGAGCCGATTGTTCCCGATTTTGAAATTCCCTATCACACCGAAATTATGGAAAAGCTTAACGGAATTGACCTTGACAGCGCAAGAAAGGTTGCCGGTAACGGATTTTATTACCTTATGGGCGACATCGCCCGCCTTCATTCGGCGGTTATTTCCTATGCCCGCGATTTTATGATTGACCGCGGATTTACTTACTGTATTCCGCCGTACATGATTCGCTCCAACGTAGTTACGGGCGTTATGAGCTTCGCCGAAATGGACGCCATGATGTATAAAATCGAGGGCGAGGACCTTTATCTTATCGGCACAAGCGAACATTCCATGATTGGTAAGTTCATTGACACAATCACCCCCGAGGATAAGCTCCCCTGCACCCTTACAAGCTATTCCCCCTGTTTCCGCAAGGAAAAAGGCGCTCACGGCATTGAGGAACGCGGCGTTTACCGTATTCACCAATTCGAAAAGCAGGAAATGATAGTTGTTTGTAAGCCGGAGGACAGCGGTTATTGGTACGACCAGCTTTGGAAAAACACGGTTGACCTTTTCCGCAGCCTTGACATCCCCGTAAGAACGCTTGAATGTTGCTCGGGCGACCTCGCCGACCTTAAGGTTAAGTCGCTTGACGTTGAGGCATGGTCTCCCCGACAGAAAAAATATTTCGAGGTCGGCAGCTGTTCCAACCTCGGCGATGCCCAGGCAAGACGCCTTAAAATCCGCGTAAAGGGCGAAAACGGCAACTATCTTGCTCACACCCTTAACAACACCGTTGTTGCTCCGCCCAGAATGCTTATAGCGTTCCTTGAAAACAACCTTAACGCCGACGGCAGCGTTAATATTCCGGTTGCGCTCCGTCCGTACATGGGCGGCAAAGAGAAAATCGGCGGCTAAAAAAGATTACCGCCCGTGAATTTAGGGCGGTTGACGAGACGCCGTGCGTGTGTTTGAGCGGTTGACGAGACGCCGCCCGTGAATTTGAGCGGTTGAGGCGACACTTCTCGCATTTTGTTCGATTACCGCGTGCGGTTTGTCCGAAGGCGCGGTTTAAGAATATTACCTCTCGCATTTTGTTCGATTACCGCGTGCGGTTTAATTTCCCCGTTTGGAGGATTAGGTTATGGCTAAAAAATTAGACGACGATATT
>JBGVDX010000062.1:0-1874 GCA_045119575.1 Acutalibacteraceae bacterium | reverse complement strand
AGATTGAAAACACCGCCGTTTGCGCCAACATAAAGCTGTAAATTGCCGGCGGAGTTTCCGGAGCCTGAACCGCCCTCTAACGTGAAGCTGGCACTCCACGGTTCATAGTTACTTGTACCGCCGATGTTAATCGTTTTATATGCGGTATTAAAAGTAAGGTTATCCCCTACAAAGAAAGGTCCGTCAGTATTAGGCGCATACCAATATCCGTTAGTACCGTTAGCGTCAACCATTGTTACGGTAATTGCTTTGGGTACATAAACATACGGGTCACCTTCGCCAAGAGTAACTTCGCAGAAATTACCGATACCATTTATTTCAAGGTCGGTAACAAGCTCGCCATCGGCGCCGTTAACAACGTCAAGGTCAAGAACAGCGAGCGAAGTAGACGACATATCGCTACCGGCAGAAACGCCAAAAGACGCATCACCGTCAACACCGTTTGCGGTAAACGGAACAGAAAGCAATTGGCCGTTAACAGCGTCAAGTTGCGTTTTGGTAACGTATTTTTCAATGTCACCGGTGAAAACAAAGGTTATTACACCGTTTTTTGCGGTCACATCGGACACTGCGGTTATACCGTCAAATGTCTCGAATGCGTCAACGTCAGGAGTTACAAGAGTTTCATCATATGTAACGTTGACAATTGCGGCGCCAAGAACTTTATTTCCGTTAATAGCGGCGTCGTAGTCGGTTATGCCGACAACTAAATCAAATGTACCGTCGATGTCAACATTTGAGGTTGCGGAAGTAGATACCACAAATTCAACTGATGCCTGTTCAGTATATGCGTTTGCAACAAATGAGGCGGAAGCCATTGTAATCAATACGCAAACTGAAAGAACAGCGGAAAGAATACGGTTAATAGATTTCTTCATGTTTCACCAATCCTTTTGAGCTTACTCAAAATAATATTTGTCATTAAATTCTACGACATTTCCATAAAAGTTTCAATAGATTTTTAAATTTTAGATTGTAAAAAAGCATTTATTGGCAAACTTAAATAAATATATATTAAAAAAACTGTTTATAGTGTCAAAACAAAAATTAGGTGTTGACAAAACGCAATATTTAGCATATAATACATTAGCGTTAAAAAACGGCGCCATAGCCAAGTGGTAAGGCAGAGGTCTGCAAAACCTTTATTCCCCAGTTCAAATCTGGGTGGCGCCTCCAAACGAAAATCCGTTCACGAAAGTGGGCGGATTTTCGTTTGTATTATTCATTCTTCATTTTTAATCATTCATTAATGCAGAACGGATTTTCGAATGAATTCGGTTCCCTTGCAGGAAATATCCCGATGGGGTTCTGTTTTGGAGTAATCGGTGGTTCAGTAATTGCTCTGATTATCTTTGCTATTTTGAATTCGGATTCAAATAAGAAAGATAAGTGATTTCCAATTTGTCGAGTTGATACAAAACCAACTCAACCTTATGTAAAGTTAAAATACTAAAAAAAGCAGGATAGAAAGCTCTACCCTGCTTTTTTTTAATTCTTTCTTAAATGTTCTTTTTTACTGTTTTCCGCCAAAATTGCGCGGGCATTTTCACGTGCGCTGACCTTGCCTTCGGGTTCAATTTCGCCCGCCTTTTGGAGCGAAATTTTGGTAAGTAAAGGTCCTACTATTTCATAAACAAGGACTGCAAACAAGGTTATGTTGGCAACAACCGAACCTTCCGCGCCGAGCGTTTGAGCCTTGATAGCCATTCCGAGCGAAACTCCCGCCTGCGGCAGAAGGGTGATTCCGAGATATTTTACTATGTTTCTATCGCAACTAGTAGCTTTTGCGGTTGCAAAAGCACCAATGTATTTACCTCCGGAACGGGCAATAATATAAACTAAACCGCTAAGCACAATCGCCAAGTCCGTGAACA
>JBGVDX010000061.1:0-11338 GCA_045119575.1 Acutalibacteraceae bacterium | reverse complement strand
TATAACCGACATGGACGAGGCGGCAAGCCGTTTTAATACGGTTGAACGTGCTAACTACAACTATTTAGCCAAAAACAGAGACTGATTGGACATAAAACGCCCCCCGTTACCGGCGATAAAATGCACAAATCACCCCGTTTTTACGCATAAAAAACCTCTTTTGCCGTAATAGACAAAAGAGGTTTCTTTTCTTTGCGAAAGAGCAGTATAACGGTGCGAAAATGGGGGCAAAAAAGCGAAAAGGTGCGTAACCACGCTGTTCGATAAATTGGAATTTATCAATCTAAATCAATGTTAATCTCGTATTGGTCATCAATGAGAATAAAGTTTGCATTATACTTTTGCGCAAGGGCGAGGACTTCCGCATTATCTGTCAAAACGCTGTCAATGGTACACCATTCATCATCCAAACGATTTTCAATGACATTTGCATATTTCTTTATGTCAGCAAAGTGATTTCTGATATATTCCTCACTCATTACCAGACAGTAATATTTGATGCTTTCAAGATATTTGGAGTCAAAATCTTTCTGCCAATCGAATGGAATATAGCAACCTTCAACAATTAAGTTCTGCTTGTTTTCGATAGCAGTTTTAACCATTTCACGGACGATGGGCCATAAGTATGCGGTCAAATCATTATCATCACTCATAGGAGTAAGTTCTGTATTACCGCTACGAATTAAACCCATTTTTAGATGGTCTATTGAAAGATAGGGGTATTTATATTTTTCAAGCAGTTTTTGGGCAAGTGTAGTTTTGCCTGTATGCGATGCTCCGGTAATTAAAATAATCATCTCAATCATCCCTGCAAATTCAAGTTTATCAAATTAATTATACCATAAATGGTGCAAGAAAACAAAAAACCTCTCTTGTTTTGGTCGACAAAAGAGGTTTCTTTAGTGGTGGACACTGAGGGGCTCGAACCCCCGACCTTCCGCACGTCAAGCGGATGCTCTACCAGCTGAGCTAAGTGTCCTTTTATTCCGAACAAAACGTATTATACATTATGCTCGGATAAAAATCAAGAGTTTTGCTTAATTTATCTGCCTTCCGATTGGCAAAGGCGTTTAACGTCGGTCATAATCTCGTCAAATTGGTCGGGAGTAACCGACTGGGCGCCGTCACAAAGGGCTTTTTCGGGATGATTATGTACCTCAATCATAAGACCGTCTG
Organism: Acutalibacteraceae bacterium; assembly: GCA_045119575.1. GTDB lineage: Bacteria > Bacillota > Clostridia > Oscillospirales > Acutalibacteraceae > UMGS1976. The sequence continues at coordinate 10,162 of JBGVDX010000061.1, read as the reverse complement.
CGCCCGCGACAACCGCCGCCTTTGACATAGGCCGAACAAGAGAGGAATATCCCGTAGCGTGTGACGGGTCAACGATAACGGGCAAATGGGTTTTTTCTTTAAGCACGGGAACGCAGGAAATATCAAGGGTGTTGCGGGTAGCGGTTTCGTAGGTGCGTATACCGCGCTCGCAAAGGATGATGTTGCTGTTTCCGCCCGCCGCGATGTATTCCGCCGACATAAGCCATTCCTGAACGGTGCTTGCAAGTCCGCGCTTTAAAAGAATGGTTTTGTTGCATTTGCCGAGCTCAAGGAGCATATCGAAATTTTGCATATTTCTTGCGCCGACCTGAATAACGTCAACGTCGTTGAACAAATCAATGTGACTAAGCGAGGTAAGCTCGGTTACAATGGGCAATCCCGTAACCTTTTTCGCTTCAAGCAAAAGCTCAATGCCCTCCGCCTTAAGTCCGCGGAAAGCGTAGGGAGATGTCCTCGGCTTAAAGGCGCCGCCGCGCAGCATGGTCGCTCCCGCCGCCTTAACACGCTTAGCAACCTCGATAATTTGTTCCTTCGATTCAACCGAGCAAGGACCCGCGATAACGGCGAATTTTCCGTCGCCTACGGCGGTGTTGTCAACGGTTACAACCGAATTGTCTTTATGAAACTTGCGGTTTACCAGCTTGTATGGCTCGGAAATGCGGCGAACGGCCGAAACAATGTCAAGCTGATTAAGCTGTTCAATATCAAGTTGAAATGTGTCACCGATAAGGCCGAGTACCGTTTCCTGTTCACCCTCAACGGTGTGAATATCAAGCCCTTTTGAGCGTATTACTTCGTAAAGCTCGTCGACCTTGTGTTGCGGTGCGTTTTGTTTAAGAATTACAATCACGGTTATGCGTCTCCCTTGGACAAAAAATACTTATTCGAATTATATCACACCAAAATTCAAATTGCAAACTATTTACACGGCGGGATTTTAGTGTTATTATATGAGGTAAAGATTTATCCGTTGGAGGAATGAAAAATGATAGTTAAAAATATGAATATTTCGGAGATATATCCGCAAATTCCCGATTTCGGCGCTTATATTACAACCTATTTTACCGAAAAGTCGAACGAAATAAACTTCGGCAAGCGTCCCGCAATAGTAATTTTCCCCGGCGGCGGTTATTGGTTTACTTCCGACCGCGAGGCTGACCCGATTGCGCTTAAATTTGCATCCGAGGGATATCAGGTTGCCATTGTCCGCTATTCAACCAAAAACAAGGCAAGTGAAGCTCACTATCCGCAACAAATTTTAGAGGGCTTTGCGGCCATAAACTATATCCGCGACCACGCCGACGAGCTTAACGTTGACGTAAACAAGGTTGCCGTTATCGGCTTTTCCGCCGGCGGCCATATGGCGGGTATGATGGGTACCCTTTACGGCGAAAAGGTTGTAACCGACACCTTCGGCAAAACCGCCGCCGAAATGCGCCCCGACGCAATGGTACTTTCCTACGCCGTGCTTAGCTCCGGCGAGTTTGGCCACCGCGACTCTTTTTGGCACTTGCTTGGCGACGCAGCGGCTCATAACCCCGAAATGCGTAAGAAGGTTGACGTTATCGAAAACGTAACCAAGGACACACCGCCTGCGTTTTTGTGGACTACCTTTAACGACGATTGCGTACCGGCGCAAAATTCTATTATGATGGCCACAAAAATGCTTGAAAACGGCGTACCTTGCGAGCTTCATATGTATCACAACATGGGTCACGGCGCTTCGCTTTGTAACTTTACCGTTGCCGGCAACCCCGACATCGCCAAGTTCGACACTAATAAGGAGCACGTTTCGGGCTGGATAAAGCTTTGCATGGAATGGCTCCGCGAACAAATGAACATAAAATTTTAATCGGGTGATTTTTTAATGGAATATTTATACGATTTTCACGTACATTCCGAGGAATGCAGCGGCTGCGCTTCGTCAAGCCTTACCGACATGATACGTGCGTACAAAAAGGCAGGCTACAGCGGATTGGTTATAACTAACCATTTTTTGCGGGGCTATAACTGCGTGCCGAGCCGTCTTTCGTGGGAAGAAAAAATGCACAGATACTGGGACTGCTACGTTGACGCAAAAGCGGTCGCGGACGAGCTTGATTTCGACCTCCATTTCGGCATTGAAGAAGGCTACGGCCAGGCTCAGGAGGTCCTTTTCTACGGAATTGATATTGATTTCTTGCTTTCAAACCCCGATATGTGCGAAATTCCGATTGAGGAGCTGTGCGAAAGGGTAAGAGCCTACGGCGGTTTTTCGTCTCACGCGCACCCCTTCCGAGAAAGAGACTATATCCCGAAAAATTATAAGCGCATGGACATAACGGCGCTTGACGGGATTGAAATAGTAAATGCATCCAACGAAGACGGCGCCGACGAAAAGGCGGTTGAGCTTATGAAAAGCTCGGGACTTAAATTTACCGCCGGCTCCGATAACCACAACGTCTGGTCTGTCGAAACGGGCAATTTGGGCGGCCTTATTTTCGACCACCGACTGCGTACAACCGAGGAGTTGATTGCCGCGCTCCGTTCAGGCGAGGGCAAGATATATAAAAATCAAAAATAACGGCGCAATTTTACGGTGATTTTACTGCGCTAAATCGCTTTTATATGTGCAAAGTAGCCAAAGTTGCTTAAAAAAATAAAAAGGGCTTGCAATTCGGGTACTTGGTTGTTATAATTTTACCATAGTAAAGTGCTAACACGCTAAAACGCACATTAAATCTGAAAGAGGTATGTAATTATGAAAAAGATTTTAGCTTTAATCTTGGCAATGGCAATGCTTGTTGCTTGCTTCGCTTCATGCGGCTCTGACGGCAACACAAACGGCTCATCAACCGTTGAGACCGATTCCGATTTGTCATACATAACCGAAAAAGGCACACTTATCGTCGGCATTACCGATTTTGAGCCGCTGGATTATAAAGAAGACGGCAGCGACGAATGGACCGGCTTCGATGCCGAGCTTGCCCGTCTGGTAGGTAAAGAACTCGGTGTGACCGTTGAGTTCCAGGAAATTAACTGGAAAATGAAAGAGACCGAGCTCTCGTCAAAGACCATCGACTGTATCTGGAACGGACTTACATGGGACGAGGAACGCGCCGAAAACATGAGCCTTACCGATTACTATATGCTCAACCGTCAGGTGCTGGTAGTTGCATCCAAAAACGCTGATAAGTACACCTCGGTCGACGCCCTTGACGGTGCAAGCGTAGCCGCTGAATCGGGCTCCGCGGGCGAGAGCGTTATTACCGAAAGCCTGACAAGCGCCACCTATATCGAAAAGGACGCCCAAATTGATGTTCTCACCGAGCTTATCATGGGCACCGTTGATGCGGGAGTTATCGACTACGTAATGGCTAACTACCTTATCAACAAAGAGGGTAGCAGCTTTGCCGACCTTACCATCGTTGAAAATGTGCTCACCACACAGGACGAGTATTACTCTATCGCATTCCGCAAGGGCAGCGACGTTACCGCAAAGGTAAACACCATACTTGCACAGCTCAAGAGCGACGGTACTGTTGACACACTTGCGAAAAAATACGGCCTTACCGACGCAATCGTAAAATAATCATCTAACCTCAAACATAAGCGGCGGTTTTACAACTGCCGCTGTCTGTGTTTAATCAGATAATATTATTGATACAGTAAGGAAATCGTTTATGTACAGCTTATCAGAAGTCACCCTTGCGCTGCTCGACGGATTTGCCACATCGCTGGAGCTGTTCGGACTGACGCTTCTCTTTGCGTTACCGCTCGGACTCATCATATCCTTCGGCTCAATGTCAAAATTCAAGCCTATCGCCTACCTGACACGAATATTCGTGTGGGTCATCCGCGGAACGCCGCTGATGTTGCAGATACTGGTCGTGTTCTATGCGCCCGGTCTGCTCTTTGGCACGCCTATTTTCTCGCAAAACAGGTTTCTTGCGGCGCTCATCACCTTTGTTATCAACTATTCGTGTTATTTTTCGGAGATTTTCCGAGGCGGTATCGAGGGTATCCCGAGAGGCCAGTACGAGGCCGGTCAGGTGCTTGGCATGACAAAGAACCAAATTTTCTTCCGCGTAGTGCTCATGCAGGTTATAAAGCGTATCGTCCCGCCCATGAGCAACGAGATAATCACCCTTGTCAAAGACACCTCGCTCGTGCGAGTAATTACCGTAATCGAGATAATCAAGGTTGCTGAAAAATTCGCGGCAAAGGGCATCATCTGGCCGTTGTTTTACACGGCTGTGTTCTATCTGGTGTTCTGCGGACTGCTTACGCTGCTCTTTGGATACATTGAAAAGAAACTGGATTATTACAAGGTGTGAGGGCTGTATCATGATAGAACTTGAAGTCAGGAATATACAAAAATCCTTTGGCAAGACAGAGGTGCTCAAAGACATAAACTTCACCCTTAATAAGGGAGAAGTGCTTGCGATAATCGGCTCATCGGGCAGCGGCAAGACCACCCTGCTGCGCTGTCTTAATTTTTTGGAAACGGCGGACAGCGGCGAAATATATGTTGCGGGCGAAAAGGTTTTTGACGCCGCTATGTCGAAAAAATACTCCGACGCCGAAAAGCGCAAAATGCGCCTGCATTTCGGGCTGATATTCCAGCAGTTCAACCTCTTTCCGCAGTATACTGCGCTAAAGAACGTAACGCTGGCGCAGGAGCTGCTTGGCACAGGGACAAAGGAAGAGATTGACGCAAAATCGCGTGAACTTTTGGCGATGGTCGGGCTGTCCGACCGACTGGACAACTATCCCTGCCAGCTTTCGGGTGGCCAACAACAGCGTGTTGCCATCGCACGTGCGCTTGCCCTGTCGCCCGACATACTTTGCTTTGACGAGCCGACCTCAGCGCTCGACCCCGAGTTGACGGGCGAGGTGCTAAAGGCGATAAAAAGTCTAAAAAACAGCGACCGTACAATGATAATCGTCACGCACGAAATGGATTTTGCCCGAAACGTTGCCGATATAATCATGTATATGGCCGACGGCGTGATTGAGGAAATTGGTACACCCGATGAGGTTTTTGAAAATCCAAAGAGCCCGAAAACCGCCGCCTTCCTCAATAATAGCCTTAAAAACGGTGAATTTTAATAAAAACCGTAATAAATATGCAAAAAACATTCTGAATTTACTTGCATATTCATAAAATTAGTGTATAATTATACTAAAATTATTAAAACAAAGAGAGGTAATTAATCATGAAAAAGATTCTTGCACTTGTTCTCGCATTAGTTTTGTGCCTTGGTTGCTTTGCCGCTTGCAGCGATAAAAAAGAAGTACTCACCATGTGCACCAACGCAACCTTCCCGCCGTATGAATACTACGACGGCGACAAGATTATCGGTATCGACGCCGAAATCGCTCAGGCTATCGCCGACAAGCTCGACATGGAGCTTGTAATCGAAGATATGGAATTCAACTCCATCATCTCCTACGTAAACGCTAACGAAAACGCTTTCGGTATGGCGGGCATGACCGTTACCGAGGACCGTAAAAAGACCGTTGACTTCACAACTTCTTACGCAAAGGGCATCCAGTCGGTAATCGTAAAGGCTGATTCCGCCATCAAGAGCCTTGACGACCTCGCCGGCAAGAAAATCGGTGTACAGCTTTCCACCACCGGCGACATCTATGCTACCGACGAATTCGGTGCCGATTACGTTACCCAGTACAACAAGGCTACCGATTGCATACTCGGCCTTACAAAGGGCGACGTTGACGCCGTAATCATCGACAACGCGCCTGCAAAGGTATTTGTTGAGCAGAACGAGGGTCTTGTTCTTCTTGACGCTGCCTACGCTGACGAAGATTACGCTATCGCCGTTAAGAAGGGCGACGCCGAGCTTCTTAAAAAGCTTGATACCGCTATTACCGAGCTTATTGCTGACGGCACCGTTGCAAAGATTGTCGAGAAGTACATTCCTTCCGAGAACTAATCTTTAAACCTGCATAAAAAATGGCGGCAGCGCTTTTGCCGCCATTTTGTTGTATTTATATTTGCTGATAAATTAAGGAGTAACAAATGTTTGAAGCTTTTCAAGCTTGGTTTTTAGAGATGAAAGAAGAGTTTATTTTAAACTTTGTCACCAAAAACCGTTGGGAATATCTTACCGACGGCTTGCTAAAAACCTTGCAAATCACGTTTTTTGCCGTAATAATCGGTATAATTTTGGGCTTTATCGTTGCGGTAATTTGCTCAACCTACGCCAAAACCGGCAAGCTTAAATTTTTAAATTTCCTGTGCGACATTTATCTTGCGCTTATCCGTGGCACGCCTATGGTAGTCCAGCTTATGATAATGTATTTTATCATTTTACTGCCGCTCGGTGTAGACAAAACGGTTACGGCGGTGCTCGCCTTCGGTATAAACAGCGGCGCCTACGTTGCGGAGATTGTACGCGGCGGAATTATGGCGGTTGACGGGGGTCAAATGGAGGCGGGAAGAAGTCTTGGCTTCGGCTACGTCCCGACCATGTTCTTTATCGTCATTCCCCAAGCGTTTAAGGCTGTTTTGCCCGCCCTTGCCAACGAATTTATCGTTCTTATGAAAGAAACCTCGGTTTGCTCGTTTATCGGACTTAACGACCTTACCCGCGGCGGCGATATTATCCGCGGCGTTACATACAGCGACTTTATGCCTCTTATCGCGGTAGCGGCTATTTACCTTGTACTGGTAATGATACTGTCCTACTTTGTAAAGCTCCTTGAAAGGAGGCTGAGAAACAGTGAACGGTAACGTTTTGATTAAGGTGGATGGCCTTAAAAAACACTATTCCGACGGCGCGGTAAAGGCGCTTGACGGAATTACCTGCGACATAAAAAGCGGCGAGGTGGTTGTTATCATCGGCCCGTCAGGTAGCGGAAAATCAACATTTTTGCGTTCGCTGAATTTGCTTGAAACCCCTACCGAGGGCAGCATTGTTTTTGACGGTGTCGACATCACCGACCCAAAAACCAACATCAACCTCCACCGCCGAAAAATGGGCATGGTGTTCCAGCATTTCAACCTTTTCCCCCATATGACAATTTTACGCAACATGACCTTGGCGCCGACCAAGCTGCTCAAAATCAGTAAAGCCGACGCCGAGAAAAAGGCGCTTGAGCTTTTAAAGGTTGTCGGCCTTGAAGACCGAGCAAACGCCTATCCGAGTCAGCTTTCGGGCGGCCAAAAGCAGCGTGTTGCCATAGTACGTGCGCTGTGCATGGAGCCGGAGGTAATGCTTTTCGACGAGCCCACATCTGCTCTTGACCCCGAAATGGTCGGCGAGGTGCTTGACGTAATGAAAAAACTTGCCGAAAACGGCATGACCATGATTTGCGTAAGCCATGAAATGGGCTTCGCCAAAGAGGTTGCCACCCGCGTAGTTTTCATGGACGGCGGTACAATTATTGAGGAGGGTACCCCGACCGAAATTTTCGAAAATCCGCAAAGCGACCGTCTTAAATCCTTCCTTGCAAAGGTTTTATAATTAATAGAGTGTTTACGATATAAAAAAAGAGCGTTTCCGTAAGGGAAGCGCTCTTTTTGTGCGTTTTAAAAAAATACCAAATTCGCGTGTACGTCGGATTTACTTAACCTGTTTCTTTCGTTTAAGCCCCGACCATAATAAAATCATAATCTGCAACGGGATGCCAACAGCGAGTAAAAGCCAAATATGACTTTCGCCCGACACAAAAAAGAAGGTAAGACAAAGACTTATAAGTAAACTCCACAAAAGCAACGTAATAATCAAGAAATTCCGTTTAAGCTTTCCCCAAACGGAGTTGAAAATAAGCAAAATGATACACGACGCCGGAACGGCAAAAGCAAAGGCAAGCCATGCCTCAGGCAAGCCAAAAAGAGTGGTAAGACTGATACTTACATAAATAATCGTCGCCGCAAGCCAAACCGTCATGGTGCTAAGCAAGGAAATAAGCAAATGATTTCGCTGCTGACGTTTGGTGAATTCGCGTTTAATTTCCCTTTCGGCGGTGTGCTCCTCGGTAATAAGGTAATCAACCGTAACCGCGAAAAGGTCGGCAACCTCTTTTAACGTAACAATGTTGGGTATGGCGTCGCCGCGCTCCCATTTAGACACGGCCTTGTCGGAGTAATTGAGCTTTTCAGCCAACTGCGCCTGAGTCATGTCGGCGGCTTTACGCAAATCGGTAATATTTTTCGCAATAATGCGTTTTAAGTCGTCCATAAAGAGGCTCCTTTCAAAGGTTTTTTATATTATAACACAACCTTTTCAAAAGTGCAACCGCCTTAAAACGACTCTCCCTGCGGTGGAAATTTTGTCAAATTCTACACTACTTTTGTTAATACGGAAAAATCGCTGATGCCGAAAACCCCATGTATATCAAGGGTTTAAGGCATATTCTACTGACGGGAGAACGGTGGAATTTCGACTCTACCGCCTGATTTTTAAGGTTAGAACTTAAAAACGCCTTCGTAGGGTGACAGTTGCGTTTCTTCGTTGTATCATGGTATAAGTCGAGGTGGGTGATTGGCCGCCGCGATATTAGGCAAGAATGTTTTTTGCCGTATAAATAAGCTTTTTAAAATGAACATACTATTTAGACGAAAGGAACGCCTTAAAAAATGAACAATTTCCGCATTTTTACCGATTCATCTTGCGATTTGCCCGCCGAGCTTGCAACCGAGCTTGAGCTTACGGTAATCAATCTTTCCCTTGTTGCCGAGGGAAAAACCTATGTAAACTATCTTGACGGCCGTGAAATCGGCTTCCATGAATACTACGAAATGCTTCGCAGCGGACTTCAGGCAAAAACAACCGCCGCTAACGTAGACAGCTTTGAAGGACCTTTTGAAGAGGCGCTTAAAGAGGGCGACGACGTGCTTTATTTAGGCTTTTCGTCGGGGCTCAGCGGTACTTATAATGCAGGACGAATTGTGGCAGAGGAATTGTCGGCGAAATACCCCGACCGCAAGATTTATACCGTCGATACCCTTGCCGCTTCGCTCGGTCAGGGGCTACTTGTCTACCTCGCCGCAAACCTTAAAAAAGAGGGCAAATCTATCGAAGAAATCCGCGACTGGGTAGAGGCAAACAAGCTTAACATGTCGCATCTTTTCACGGTTGACGATTTACACCATTTACATCGCGGCGGCCGAGTTTCAAAAACCACCGCTATCGTAGGCAGCGTTTTGGGCATGAAACCGCTTATGCACGCCGACAACAACGGTTGCTTAAGCAAAACGGGCGTTGCCCGCGGCAGAAAAGCGTCGATTGAGGCGCTGCTTAAACGCATGAAGGAAACGGCAAGCGACCCGGAAAATCAGGTTGTATTCATAAGCCACGGTGACTGTGTCGACGACGCAAATTACCTTGCCGACAAAATCCGCTCGGAGCTTAAGGTAAAGGATATCGTTATCAACTTTATCGGCCCCGTTATCGGAACCCATTCCGGCCCCGGCACCTTGGCGGTTTTCTTCCTTGCGACCGAAAGATAATCAAATAAGCGCTTTTTCGACCAAATCCGGCGAAAAAGCGCTGTTTTTTTGTCTTGCAATTTGTTTGGGGTTGTGCTAAAATCAGTTTGTTTAATAATGTATCCTCAAAAAGAGGGAGTAGCTTGCGGCTAAAACCGTTGCAATCGGCGTCATGACGGCCTTTTTCGGGCCCGCCGTTGTATTAAATAGCGAGACTCTTATTGCCTTTACTTTAAAAGGTGATGAGGGTTATTTTTTTAAAAGGAGAGGTAAAGAAAATGGAAATGTTAGAACAGCTTTTAAAGCTATTCGAAAACTTTGTCTACTTTGACTGGAAAATGCTTGTCATGTGGGCAATCGGCGGAACTCTTATTTTCCTTGCGATTAAAAAGGAAATGGAGCCTACCCTTTTGCTTCCTATCGGTTTCGGTGCAATTCTTGTAAACCTGCCGATTTCGGGCGCAATCACACGTTATTTTTACGAATTTACACAAGGCGGAGAACAGGTTAGAGAGGTTATTTCCCAAGCGAAGTACAATGACCTGCTTGCCAAGGGAGTAGAGGGACTTTCGGTTGAACACGGCGCATTGACCACCCTTTTTGATGCGGGAATTTCAAACGAGCTTTTCCCCCTCATTCTGTTTATCGGTATCGGCGCAATGATTGACTTCGGCCCGTTGCTTTCCAACCCGAAGCTCATGATTT
>JBGVDX010000060.1:0-2868 GCA_045119575.1 Acutalibacteraceae bacterium | reverse complement strand
TTTGGACATATTTGTCCTCCTTGATATATATTAAACTTAAATTATAAACACATTTTATAACGTCCGCCGGGTAATGCCTCGGCAACGCCGGAAATTTCAAGCTCTGTTGCGGCTGCTAGTGCGTCATTTACGCTAAGTTCGCTCGTTTCAACCAACTCATCAAAAGTCATCTCGGGTTTAATAAACGCAAGATAAAGCTCCATAGCGTTATCGGAGAGACCCGAAACAACGTTATTAGGTTTAAAGCTTGTTGATTTTTCCTCTGAAACAACGGTTTTTGTTTCTTTTTGCGGTTGTTTTGCGGTTGCTTTTTTCGTCGGTTTGGGTTCGTCAGGATAAATACTTTCCCTGACTTCCGGTTGATATTTGCCCTTGCCTTGCAACATTTCGCCGCAACCCTCAATGTTTATCCTATGGGGATAAATGTGAGTGTATTCCTCAAGAATGTCGAGCGGTGATGTCGTAATCTTGGCGCCGTCTCTTATTAAACGGTTAGAGCCGATATACCGCTTTGATGAAAGGTCACCGGGAATAACAAAAATATCTCTACCCTGTTCAAGTGCATGGTCAACGGTTATCAACGCACCGCTTGCTTCGCCCGCTTCAACAACGACCGTACCTAAACTTAGCCCCGAAATTATTCGGTTTCTTGACGGAAAATTGTACCCATAAGCAGGATAGTCGGGAGTATATTCGGTAACCAATGCGCCGTTTTCGGCAATATCCTGACGAAGCATTTCGTTTGACGCAAGATAATTATAGCTAAGTCCGCAACCAAGCACAGCAATCGTCTTACCTTTTGCCGATAAGGCTCCCGAATGAGCCGATGTATCAATGCCCATAGCTCCGCCGCTTATAATAACTGCGCCCGCTCTTGAAAGTCTTTCGCTTAACTCATAAGCAAGAGCCCTGCTGTAATCTGATGCCTTACGCGTGCCGACAATAGCTATTGCTACTTCGTCATCAATATCAGGCATTACACCTTTTACATACAACACCGACGGCGGATTTATAATATGCTTTAGCCTTGCAGGATAGCAGTCATGGTCGGGTGTAATAATTTTATAACCCGATTTATCGCATTTATCAATTATTTTATATGCCGATTCGATTTCATAATTGTTTATGCGAGCAATTTCTTTTTTATCAAAAAGCTTTGAATTTATCTTTTCGTTGTACGATGCTTTATAAAAATTTTCGGCCGTTTCAAAAACATCAAGAACTTTTAAAAGCTTGCGGCTTCCAAACCCAATAATCGCCTGAAGATAAATCCAGTAAACGTCAGTTTTCTTAAACGCCATGCTATTTAATTAACTCCCAAAGTAGAATTGCTGCTGCGGCAGCGGCATTGAACGATTCCGCTCTTCCGGTTATGGGAATTGTAATTTGTTCGTCGCAAATTTGCTTTGCTTCGTCGGTAAGTCCGTTGCCCTCGTTTCCGATTACAACCGCACTACCGTCGCCAAAGGATACATCGGTTACTTTTTTCGCTTCACGGTCAACCACAGAGGCATAAACGGTAATCGAGCAATTATGTAAAAATTCATACGCCGCTTTAATTTCGCGGAATTTATACAACGGCAATCTAAGTAATGAACCCATAGACGCTCGTTGAGCCTTAGGGCCGAACGGATCGCAACCGTTACCGACGATAATCATACCGTTAACGCCTAAAGCTTCGGCAGTACGCGAAATTGCGCCGAGATTTGACGGGTCAGAAACGTTTTCGCAAACGACATATCTGCCGTTCGATGTAATTTTGTCGACGTTTAGCTCAATGTCGGGTGTTTTACAAACAGCTAAAACCCCCTGCGGGGAGGAGGTGTCAGAAATTTTGGAAAAGACCTCTTCCGTAACCGAAAATATTTCTTTCGCCGTCGAAATAAGTTCGGTCATTTTGTCGCCGTAACGTTCAAACGCATCGTCGGTAATGAAAAGCGTATCTATTTCGACTCCGCAACCGGCCGCATCACAGCAAAGTCGCAGTCCTTCGATAACAAAAAGACCCGTCTCACGACGGTATTTCGTCGACGAAATAAGCTTTGCCGTTTCTTTAATTTTTCGGTTGTCGCGACTTGAAATTTTTTCGAACAAAGCGGTTTTCTCCTTCCCTTTTATTGAGCAAAACACGCCCGATTTGTTCGAGCGTGTTTAAAAATTATTTAGAAAGAGCGTCCTTTGCGGTCTGTGCAAGTGTAGCAAATCCTGCGGCATCGCTAACTGCGATGTCGGCAAGCATTTTACGGTTAATTTCAACGCCGGCTTTCTTGAGTCCGTTCATGAATGTAGAATAATTCATGCCGTTGATTTTAGCTGCAGCAGAGATACGTGTAATCCAAAGACGACGGAAATCACGTTTCTTAAGCTTACGACCAATGTAGGCGTAGTTGCCGGATTTCATGACGGCTTCTTTAGCGGTCTTGAAAAGCTTGGATTTTGCACCAAAATAACCCTTTGCGAGTTTTAATGTCTTTTTTCTTCTTTTGCGCGTCATCATAGCGCCTTTAATACGAGCCATTTATAATACCTCCAAAATAGTGTGCCGTATGCACTTACTGTTTATTTATACGGAATCAGGCGCTTAATCTGCGCTGTATTTGTCTTGTCAGCAGTAACCTGCTTACGAAGATTTCTCTTACGCTTGGTTGTCTTCTTGTTAAGAATGTGTGATTTGAAAGCGTGTGCGCGCTTAACCTTACCGTTTTTGGTGAGCTTAAAACGCTTCTTCGCACCGGTGTGCGTTTTGATTTTAGGCATTGTTTATTCCTCCTTGAAATTTTAAACCATAATTATTTCTCGACAGACTTTGGTGCAAGGAACATAAGCATGTTTCTGCCTTCAAGCTTGGCGGGTTTTTCGATATTGCCG
>JBGVDX010000059.1:0-4696 GCA_045119575.1 Acutalibacteraceae bacterium | reverse complement strand
ATATCATTTGTCAATATATCATAGAATTTGTAAAATTTGCGTTCATAAAAAGGTTTAATTATTATCATTGAATGTAAAAAAAGTTTATGTTATAATGTAAGGTAATCGTTTTTGAAGAATATATAGATTAAGAAACTTTTTTTATTACAAAGGGAGTTAAAAATGTCAGCAGAATTTACAAAGGAAATGAAGGCGACCCACGAAATACTTGCGCCCGATATTTTCCCTACTCACATGAGCTTAATCAAAGAATTGTTCGCCATGTACGGATATAAAGTCACCATTCTTAAGAACACCGGAAAGGACGTTATTGACACGGGGCTTAAATATCTTCACAACGATATGTGTTACCCCGCCATTTGCGCCGTAGGACAACAGCTTTATGCCCTTGAATCGGGCGAATACGACCTTAACAAGGTCGCCCTTGTTCAGTTTCAAACGGGCGGCGGTTGCCGTGCCTCCAACTACATATGGTTGCTCAGAAAGGCGCTCAAAAACCTTAACTTGGAGCATATTCCCGTTATTTCGCTAAGCTTTAGCGGAGTTGAGAAAAGCAGCGGCTTTAAAGTTACGCCCATGATGCTTTTTAAAGGCCTTATGGCCATAGTTTACGGCGATTTGCTCATGCTTTTACGCAATCAGGTGCGCCCCTATGAGGTTAACGAGGGCGAAACCTTAAAATTAGTTGAAAAATGGAACGAGGAGCTTATCTCCCAGTTCCGCAAAAATAAAGGTTTAGTCGGAAAATCGCTTCGCAAAAATATGCGCGATATCGCCAAATCGTTCAGCGAAATCCCCAAAAGGGATATTAAGAAAACAAAGGTTGGTATAGTAGGCGAGATTTACGTTAAATATTCGCCCTTCGGCAATAACGGACTTGAGGATTTTCTTTTCAGTCAGGATTGCGAATTCATGGTACCGGGGGTTTTGCCCTTTTTCCAAACCATGTTCGCCAACGCCGAAACCGATTACCAGCTTTACGGAGGCAGCAAGCTTACCAAAATGATATATAAATTCGTAGAAAAACGGGTTGAAACCCTTGAAACCATTATGTTGGACACCTTAAAGGAATTCCCCGAATTTGTTGCACCGAGCAAGTTTGAGCACGTTAAGGAATTAGGCGAAAAGGTTATAGGCCGCGGCGTTAAAATGGGCGAAGGTTGGCTTTTGCCCGCCGAAATCGCCGAATTGGCGGAAAGCGGATATTCAAACGTCGTTTGCGCTCAGCCGTTCGGCTGTTTGCCCAACCATATTGTCGGCAAGGGCGTTATCCGCACCATAAAAGAGATGTACCCGACGGCAAACATTTGCCCCGTTGACTACGACGCAGGCGCGTCAAAGGTTAACCAAGAAAACCGCATTAAGCTTATGCTTGCCATAGCGAAAGAGGAGGAAGAGTCATGAAAAGAATAGGTCTTGATATCGGCTCTACCACCATAAAATGCATTGTAATGGACGAAGAGGGCAAAATTTTATTCGACAGCTACCGTCGCCATTTTTCAAAGATAAGCGAAAGCGCCGGAAGAACTCTTAACGAGATTGCCGACAATTTCCCCGACGAGGAAATGCTGCTTTCGGTTTCGGGGTCCGCCGGTATGGGTATTGCGACCGACCTTAATCTCCCGTTTGCGCAGGAGGTTTACGCTACACGCACCGCCGTTAACCGCCGTTTGCCCGGTACCGACGTTGTAATCGAGCTTGGCGGCGAGGACGCAAAAATTTTGTTCTTAACCGACGGCGTTGAGGTCAGAATGAACGGCAGCTGCGCCGGAGGTACGGGCGCATTTATCGACCAAATGGCAACCCTTATGAACGTTTCGCCCGACGAGCTTGACCAGCTCGCCGCCGATTACAGCAAAATTTATACCATCGCTTCCCGTTGCGGCGTTTTTGCCAAATCGGATATACAGCCGCTTATAAATCAGGGCGCGAGAAAAGAGGATATCGCCGCAAGCATTTTGCGAGCCGTTGTTAACCAAACCATTTCGGGATTGGCTCAGGGCCGTGAAATCAAGGGCAAAATACTTTATCTGGGCGGTCCGCTCACCTTTTTTCCGCAACTTCGCATAGCCTTTGACAAGGTGCTTGGCTGCGAGGGAAGTTGCCCCGACGAATCGCTTTATTTCGTTGCTCTGGGCGCCGCATATTCCAAGGATTCGGTTGTTGTTAATCCGAAGGAACTTTCAAAAACAGCCGAGGGATATTCTGCGACGGGCGGATATGTAAGCTGTCCGTGCCTTTTCAAGGACGAAAAGGATTACTCCGATTTTATCAATCGCCACGAAAACGACTCGGCTAACATTAAGTCGATAGACGCGCCCAACGGCAAGATGTATCTTGGTATCGACGCCGGCTCAACAACCATTAAGGCGCTTCTTTGCGACGAAAACGGTAACGTTTTCAACACACTTTACTGTTCAAACAGCGGTAACCCCGTCCCGATTATCAAGGATTATCTTGAAAAGCTGTACGAGGCGTACCCTGAAATAAATATTGTTTCGGCGGCCGTTACCGGCTACGGCGAGGACATTATCCGCAACGCTTTCCGCCTTGACAAGGGCATTGTTGAAACGGTGGCTCACTATACCGCCGCTAAAAAGTTTTTACCCGACGTTGATTTTATTATTGATATCGGCGGTCAGGATATAAAATGCTTTAAAATTCGTAACGGCACAATCGACAGCCTTTTCCTTAACGAGGCTTGCTCGTCGGGTTGCGGCTCGTTTTTGCAAACATTTGCGGGCGTGCTTGGCTATGACATGGATAAGTTTTCCGAAATGGCCCTTTACGCCGAACGTCCCGTTGACCTCGGTTCGCGTTGCACCGTTTTCATGAACAGCTCGGTTAAGCAGGCGCAAAAGGACGGAGCAGGTATTGAAAATATCGCCGCCGGACTTTGTATCAGCGTTGTTAAAAACGCGCTTTACAAGGTTATTCGTTGCGCGTCGCCCGACCAACTCGGCAAAAACATAGTTGTTCAAGGCGGTACGTTTTTGAACAACGCTGTTTTGCGCGCGTTTGAGCAGGAAATCGGCTGTAACGTTATTCGCCCGCATATTTCGGGGCTTATGGGTGCCTACGGCGCCGCTTTGTATGCGCAGGAAAAGGCGAAAAACCAGCAAAAGAGTTCCATTCTTACCGCCGAGGAGCTTAAAAACTTCACTCACACGGTAAAGGCAACCTCCTGCAAAGGTTGCAGTAACCATTGTAGGCTTACGATAAACACATTTGACGGCGGACGCAGTTTTATTGCGGGCAACCGTTGCGACCGACCGCTGAAAAACAGCAAAAATAAGGTTAATTACAACCTTTACGAGTATAAATACAGTTTGCTCGACAAATTAAGACACGACGAAATTGACGAAAGCAAGCCGACCGTAGGTATTCCGATGGGGCTTAACATGTACGAGTTATTGCCGTTTTGGTACGCGGCGTTTAATTCGCTCGGCTTTAACGTTGTTGTTTCGGGTGAGTCAACCCACAAGCTCTATGTAAAGGGTCAGTCTACTATCCCGTCCGACACCGTTTGTTATCCCGCAAAGCTCGTTCACGGACATATCGAGGATTTGCTCCAAAAACAGGTTGACGCAATTTTTTATCCCTGTATGAGCTACAATGTCGACGAAAATCTCGGTCACAATCATTACAACTGTCCCGTTGTTGCGTACTATCCTAAGGTTATCGCGGCCAACGTTAAGGCGCTCGGCAAAACCGATTTTATCGGCGAATTCATCGGTATTCATGACCGCAAGGAGTTCGCTCCCCATTTCGGCAAAATTTTGGCGGCTCACGGCCACGTTTTCTCGGCGGCTCAACTTAAAGCGGCGGCTAAGGCGGCGTACAACGCCTATGACGAGCATATGGTGGCGGTTAGAACAAAGGGCGACGAATACCTCGATTTGGCGAAAAAAGAGGGGTTGCCGGTCATCATTTTGGCGGGCAGACCGTATCACGTCGACCCCGAAATTAACCACGGTATTGACCGGCTTATTTGCGAGCTCGGTGCCGTTGTAATTACCGAGGATTCGGTAAGCAACAAGCAAAAACGGTTCCCGACGACCGTGCTTAATCAATGGACGTACCATTCAAGGCTATATGCGGCGGCGAAATTCGTCACCGAGCAGGAGGATTTGAACCTAAGCCTTGTTCAGCTTGTTTCGTTCGGTTGCGGATTGGACGCCGTAACCACCGACGAGGCTCGCTCCATTTTGGAAAGCAAAAACAAGCTTTATACTCAAATTAAAATTGACGAAATTACTAATCTCGGCGCCGTCAAAATAAGGCTTAGAAGCCTTTTCGCCATGCTTAACGGCGGAAAATAAAAAAATAATATCAAAACGGGTTTATGGAGTTGCCATAAACCCGTTTTTTATGCAAAAATTAAAACGAGGGTGCGAGCCGTAAGGCTCACACCCTGGTTTTTTAGGTTTTATTGTTTAGCTTTTTTAAACTAAACCGTTTTTCAGCAATTATTAGGACTCAAAGTAAGCCTTTGTGCCGTCGCCGAACTTCATCATAGCTTTTACAAGGGCGACAAGGTTAGCGTCAGGGTTATTAGCCTTGCTTGCAGCATAGGATTCGATTGAGTAGGTCAAGGTGTTGGTTACTGCTGCGCCGTCGCCGTCGTATACAGTAAACTCTACCGGTGTGCTCATCTCGTTTGCTGCAAGTTCGTTTACATTAATGTAAGTACGGC
>JBGVDX010000058.1:0-2498 GCA_045119575.1 Acutalibacteraceae bacterium | reverse complement strand
CGTCATCACTGTGATGCACCTCTTCTTCGTAGATGGGTTTACCATTTTCATCAAATTTGTCGATGAAACAAAAGAACTCGTCTTTTACCGTTGTTTCGTAACGGGGTCTTTCTTTTTTGAACATTTTATTTCCTCCTTTTAATCAAACCGTTGATATAAAGTATCTATCATTTCGGACATTGCCTCATCGCGCCGCAATTCATAAGCCGGGCGAATATGCCTTAGCACCCTTGTAGGTGAATTTTCCAAAATGTTTGAATGAGCGCCTTTTCCTGTAAAGCCGATTTTTATGTATGGCTCAAAATAGCCATTGTTGTTAAATTCATTTCCATCCAATGAACTTTCGGTCTTTAGTGCACGCTTTAAGCCACCACGTGTTAACCTTCCGTTCTTGTATCCGGGGTTATCGTATTTAGCTTTGAGGTCTATTTGATTTAAAATCTCTTCGCATATCGGCCTTGCTCCTGCGTGCAGGGCCTCGTTTAGCGCCTGAGCGTTATTTATGGTTTTAGACAAATTTAACAATTCGGCCGCCAATGCATCAAAGCCATCATAAAGTTCAAACTTCAACTGTGCTCACTCCTCTGTGGGATTGTCAGTTTTAAAGCTAAACTGTAACCTAAGCAGCCAGCGATGATGCTCATTAGAATAACCATCTTCAAGCCGCTGCACCTTGACTTTATTGCTAAGTAACAGTTTTTCAACTTTATTTCGAAGCGCTTCCGGGTTATTACCGACACCGTATATGTCGATATAGCCCGCATGATAGGTCTTTTTTGCCTTTCCGGAAACAATAAAGGCGGGTGCGATAGCTGTGTATGCATACGAAACATACGGGTCTGTATCCCCGGATACTCGCTGTTCACCTATATCGCAACCTATTTTTTCCGGTGTGAGTATTTCACCTATCCTGTCATGTTTTGTGGTTTCAATCACTTAGCATCAGCCCTCGACCCTTTTCTTGCAGTTGACTGCGAAACGGGCTTTTTTCCCTCGGTGTTGGTTTCGTCCTCGCCGGGAGCGGTGGTGTCCTCGACGTTCTCGTTGATTATTGTGCCGAATCCTCTCTCTGCGAGAGAAACAGCATCATTAGTATCGATTTCATCATCTTTCCTGTGCAATTTGCCTTTATAGATAGTGTTTTTTGAAAACTTAAATACCATAATCGGTTTCCTCCCAATCTGTTTTCACGCGGTCATACGCGCGAAGTGTTATTTTCAGTTCCGGCCAAGCCGTACTGTCGATTTTTTGACATTGGACTACGGCATACCGCCCGGTGTTGCCGTGGCGGTCGTGCCGTATATTAAATATCATTTCGGGCTCTATGCCTTTAATAAAAGGAATCGATATTACACGCTCAATTTTTTTATTGGCTGCGGCAGCCGCATAGAAGCGTTGCACGCCGAGCATTTCATTACGATAACGAACTCCTTTTAAGTTAAAGGTCTCTTTTTTACCGTCGCTTTGCGAAATATCGACAATTCCGTCCTTAAACGTCGATGGTCTCTTCTTCTCCAACCGCTGCCGCCTCCTTTCTTAAACGAAGCGAGGCAATGTCAGACGCGTAGTTTTCACGAAACGCGTCTGTCATGCCGTTCAAGTCATATCGGACATAGTCAATTAGCAGCTGACGAGCTGTGTCGTCACTCTCTATATCGAACGATAAATCACTTGACCATGAGCGAATACGGCCGATTCCTCGCGCAATACTTGCCTTAAGCTTTTTTTGCGTGGCTTCATCACCGAAGGTAATATCGACAGCGTTCTCTATTTCAGAAAACAATTCTTCCGAAATTTCAAGTCCATTGCGTATTTCAATCACGAGAACGCCTCCTTATTTGCTTTACGCCTGTTCTTTGGTGCTGACTGTACCTACAACTTCAACCTTGAGGTTAGCAGGTGAAAGTCCGCTGATATCAAGCAGAACTGAAGCGTTATTGTCGGTAGCGCGGCCGTAACCAAAGAGCTTAGCCACGTATGTACGGTAATCCTCAAGGAATTTATACTGGTCCGAAGCATCAACGGTACCGTTCTTATTGCCGCTGATAAACAACTTATACTTCTTATCTACGATAAGCAGTGCTTCACCTTCAGGCATTTGTGCATCCTGAATCGGCGAGGTCGGGAACGGGAAAATATTATTGTTATATGTACCGTCAGCTGCACGAGTAGTTGTTGCCGGGAGAATCTTGCTGATGTAATCAACAGGATTACAAACAAGAAGTACACGGTTTACTACACGTGCTTTTCCGGTTGCTGAGTTTTTAGCCATGGGAGCGATTACAGCACAATAGTCAATGGGGTCAAGTGATGTAAGAGCGACCTTTTCCTTGTCAGGATATACACCGTCAACAACATTTCCATCAAGGTCTTTTCGAGCTCCGATAGGTTGATTCTTGCCGTTACCGTTAATAGCTCCGTAACTTAAACCGCCGAGCAATGCCTCAGCAAGAATAAGGCGGGCATATCTGTCAACCCATGTAACACCGAGTTCGAGA
>JBGVDX010000057.1:0-3629 GCA_045119575.1 Acutalibacteraceae bacterium | reverse complement strand
TTTATGTGCTGCCGTACACCCTGCTCGGCTATGTTTTATCTAAATATCAGTTGCCGAAATTGAGCCGCCTTTTATCGGTTTCAATCAGCGTCGTTTTGTTCGGCGCCTGCCTTGCGTTATTCTATTTCTTTAATTTTATTTGCAAACTTGGCTATGATCAATATTAAAACCTTTCCCTTTGTTTTGTTTCGGCTCTTTGCGGCATTTTTGCAGTGGTTTTCCTGTGCAAGGCAATACCGTCGTCAAAGCCGCTTTCCTATTTAGGAAAAAACACGATGGTTATTTTATTGTTACATAAATTCCCTATTTTGTTCTTCCAAGTGATATTTAAACCGACGGTTGAGCCAATGAAAAACAACTTTATCCCCGTTTGCATTGTTGTCGCGATAATTTCGGTTGTAATGTGTCTTGTTGCGGGCGAGATTATAAAGATAATTTGTCCGTGGCTTATTGGCGCGTCACGGAAGAAAAAGGGCACAAAAGAGCAAAACAAAACTTAAAAAATTAAGTAAAATAATAAACGCTGTTTTTAAAATTACTAATAACGTAAATCGTCGTGCCTATATGTATTAGACAGACCGGTTTGTATTTTTAAGATAAATTACATTTACTCAAGAAACTCTCGACCAAAATCGAGGGTTTCTTTCTTACCCTTTCGACAAAAAGACTTGATTTTTGCGGCGTAAAATTATATTATTAATTTGATAGTTGCTTGATGTGATGAAATCCGTTTTTCTAATTTATCATATCGGGCAAAAAAGAAAGGTTGTGACCCAACAAGATGAAAATTCAAAAAGCGCAAACGGTTGGCTACCTGCCGAACGAGACACCGAGCTTTTTTAAGCTTGTTCTCTACGCAATTCAGCAGGTAATCGTCATGTTCCCCGCAACCATTACGGTTGCCCTCATCACCGGATTTCAGGTATCCACTACTATTTTTGCAAGCGGTCTTGCAACACTTTGTTTTATCCTTATCACGGGCAGAAAAATTCCGCTTTACTACGGCTCAAGCTTCGCTTACCTTACTGCAATAGCCAGTATGTGCGCCGCAAAGGGCTACGCTATGACCGACGGCATTTTACCCGAAATTGCCATTCGCGAGGCTCAATTCGGTATCATCATGTCGGGCTTCGTTTCAATAGCTGCGGGCCTTATTGTTCGTTTTGCGGGTTCAAAGGCTGTTGAAAAGCTCCTTCCGGCGAGCATTACCGGTTCGGTTGCCATGATTATCGGTCTTACCCTTGCCGGCAACGCACTCGGCGACGCTATTCCTAAAATCAACGAAGGCGCCACCGCACACACAGCTGACCAAACTTGGTGGATTGCGGTTGCCCTTGTTACCCTTATCTCTACCGTTATTTACTCCCGTTATTTAAAGGGCTTACTCGGCCAGTTGCCGTTACTTCTCGGGGCTTTGACGGGTTGTATCTTCGCGGGTATTCTTTACTTCGCCGCCGACGTTAACCTTTTCCGTCAGGTACCCGAAGCCGCTCTTGCTTCATCGGTTTGGAAGCTCGGCGACGGCTCGATATTTGCGCTTCCTGCGTTTACTATGCCGAAGTTCTCGATTGAGGCGCTTGTTGCTATTATGCCTATCGCAATCGCAACTATCCCCGAATCGACCGCCCATATTTACCAGCTCGACATTTACGTTAACGACGTTGCAAAGAAAAAGGGCAAGGAAAAGTTTAATATATCCTCCCTGCTCCATAAAAATCTTATCGGTGACGGTATCTGCGACATGATTTCAGGCTTTATTGGCGGTCCCGCAGGAACCAACTACGGTGAAAATATAAGCACCATGGCTATTACAAAGGTTTTCTCCGTACCCGTGCTTGTCGCTGCGGCAATTATCGCTATGGTAGTTTCCTGCTTCACTCCGCTTATCAAGATTATTTACGGTATTCCGCTTTCGGTTATCGGCGGACTTGAAATTTACCTTTTCGGTGCTATCGCCGCTCAGGGTATCGCCATCATGATTGACAAAAAGGTTGATATGTTCGACACAAAGAACATCGCCGTTATTGCCTCTGTCATGGTAATCGGTATCGGCGGACAGTACGCATTCGGCGGCAATATCCCCGTATTCGGTATCAACGTACCGTGTATTGCCGGTGCCGCTATTTTCGGTATATTACTTAACCTCGTTCTTTCAATCGGCAAAAAGAAAAAAGCCGGAGATGAACCGACCGAGGTTGTTGCCGAAGAAACCGCAGAATAATTAAACATATTAAAAATCAAAACCACCCGTCCAAACGGGTGGTTTTGTACTAAAAGCTATACAAACGCAATACCGACCCGCGTCTTTAGACGCGGGCTTTTTTTGTTCAAGGCTAAAATCGTTATCTCAATGGCTTATCCCTGATTACTCAAAGCATATCCGAAAAATAAACAATATGAATAAAGGCGAAAATTTAAAATATTCTAAGACGAAAAAATTGAAACTGTTAACACGGTTGTTGATGATTTAATAAAGTAAGTATTATCACAACAATAGAAGAATTTTTCTATAACTAAAAAGGAATGAGCCCGGTACAATACCGGACCCATTCACTAATATATTAATATTAAATTTTATATGCGCTTTTTGGGTTTACTTCAAAAACCGTACAAAGCTCCTTAATTTTATATTAATTAACCGAAAAGATTAAGTAAAACACCCGCAGCAACGGCGGAGCCGATAACACCGGCAACGTTCGGTCCCATAGCGTGCATAAGAAGGAAGTTGCCCGGATCATACTGCTGTCCGACCTTTTGCGAAACACGGGCAGCCATAGGAACGGCGGAAACGCCCGCAGAACCGATAAGCGGATTAACTTTACCGCCGGTAACAAGGTACATTACCTTACCGAGGAGAATACCGCCCGCGGTACCGAAGCAGAACGCGGCAAGACCCATACCTACAATTTTCAATGTATCAACGTTGAGGAAAGATGCGCCGTTAGTAGTTGCTCCAACGGTAATACCGAGGAAAATTGTAATAATATTCATAAGCTCGTTTTGAGCGGTTTTACAAATACGGTCAACTACTCCACATTCCTTCATGAGGTTTCCGAGCATAAGCATACCGACAAGTACGGCGGCGGACGGAAGAAGAAGCGATACAATAATTGTAACGGCAATCGGGAAAATGATTTTTTCGGTTTTGGAAACCTGACGAAGGGTATCCATGCGAACTTTGCGCTCTTTTTCGGTAGTAAGCAACTTCATAATCGGAGGCTGGATAACCGGAATAAGAGCCATATAAGAATATGCGGCAACGGCAATCGGGCCGAGATACTGCGGTGCAAGCTTAGAGGTTACGAAAATCGCGGTAGGACCGTCGGCGCCGCCGATAATACCGATTGATGCGGCAACGTTTTCGTTCATGCCGAGAAGTAAAGCACCGATAAACGCAATAAAGATACCGAGCTGAGCTGCGGCGCCCAAAAGCAAGCTTTTCGGGTTACTAATAAGCGGAGAAAAGTCGGTCATACAACCGATACCGAGGAAAATGAGCGGAGGATAAATACCTAATTTTACGCCAAGATATAAAATATCGAGCAATCCGCCTTGTTTAACTACTTCGCCGACCAACAAGTGTCCGTCATGCCAAAACTCGGTATTCGCTGTATTGAAAAATTCGGGGT
>JBGVDX010000056.1:0-1781 GCA_045119575.1 Acutalibacteraceae bacterium | reverse complement strand
GCTTTTAAAGGCGTTATAATGCTCAACGACACCGGCGCTTTCTTATGGAAACTGCTCGAAAACGGCAGCGAAAAGGACGAGATGGTTAAGGCTCTTATCGCCGAATACGATATCGACGAGGAAACCGCTTCAAAAGCCGCTGACAGCTTCATTGAGCAGGTTACAACCGCCAAAGTTTGCGAATAAGATAACAAAATCCCGCCGAAAATATCGACGGGATTTTTATATAATTATAATTAAAAATCCACCCGATATGCGGGTGGATTTTTATTGTTGTTTTTTTATTTTCAGCTTCCGTTTGAGCCAAGGGTAACGGTAACGCTGCCCTTTGAGCCGTTACGGTAAATTCCGACGGTCACGGTGTCGCCGGGTTTACACTTGTTTATAGCATTAATAAGGTCGGTGTATCCGCTGACTTGTTCGTTTCCGAAGGAGATGATGATATCTCCGCTCTTAATACCTGCGTCTTCGGCGGGTCCGCCCTCGGTTACGCGGGCAACATATGCGCCGCCGGTAAAGTTGTTATTAATTTCAACGCCGAGGTAAGGAGTTTCATTAGACTCGCTGTTCATACCGTTTTTAATAATATCGTTACAAATTTCAACAGCGGTGTTAACGGGTATACAGAAGCCCATACCCTCGTATCCGTCGGCAGAAATCTTTACGTTCGGAACGCCGACAAGACGGCCCGAGGCGTCGACAAGCGCACCGCCCGAATTACCGGGGTTGATAGCGGCGTCGGTTTGGATAAGGTTCATTGTAACCGAGTCAACCGACAGCTTGCGGTCAAGTCCGCTGATAATTCCGCTTGTAACCGAACCGGCAAATTCGATTCCGCCTGGGTTACCGATTGCGACAACCGTTTGGCCCAAAACAAGCTCCGACGAGTCGCCTATTTGAGCGGCCGTAAGACCGCTTTTTTCAATTTTAAGCACGGCAAGGTCGGCGGCGGAATTGTAGCCGATAATCTTAGCTTCAATAGCGTTTTCGTTATCGTCAGCAAGATAAACCTTAACCTTCGAGCTTAAAACATTTGATTCGTAAATGCCGGAGACAACGTGGTAATTTGTAATAATATATCCGTCGGTCGAGTAAATAACGCCCGAACCGTAGCTAACCGAGTCAGATACCTGTGAATTGCCGCCGTAGCCGAAAAATGAGCCAAAAACGTTTTTAACCTGCATTTCAACTTCAATACATACAACGCTTGGCGTTACAGCCTTGGCAACCGCTTCAACAGTAGTCATTTCAAGGTTTTGGGTAATTATATTGGTTTCGGTTGTAGTGGTTGAACCCAAATTGTTGCCACCGTTTTTGTTAGAAACGATTGCCGTTACGGCCGAAATTGAGGCAATACTGCTAATTGCGGCGGTAAGTATCATACATATTATAACGGTTGCAATAGAAACCGGTTTGCGCTCCTTTTTCTTTGCCGCCGTAACGGGTTGAGGGGTGTATACCGTTTGCTGCGGCGCCGTATAACCGCCGTTGTAGCTGTTATTCGGGCGGGTATGATCGGAACGCTGAGACTGGTAAGTGTACTGCTGCGAATATTGGTACGTATTGTTCTGATGGGCGTTATCCGCAGAATTATTATCGGAATAAACCGAATCCTGAATAATTTGGTTGCTCGTGTAATTATATGACTGCTCCGTGGGGGTAGCCGACTGCTCCGCGGGAGTATCATTTTCAGGTGATTCGGTTGAATTTTGCTGATTAAAATGGTCAAATTCGTTCATATGCTAATTTCCTTTCGATTAATAAGGATTTTTTAAGTTTTC
>JBGVDX010000055.1:0-1955 GCA_045119575.1 Acutalibacteraceae bacterium | reverse complement strand
TAACATCGTAAAAACGCATTAAAAGGTTAATAAGCGTGGTCTTTCCGCAGCCCGTAGGGCCGACAATGGCAACACGCATACCCGATTTTGCGTTAAGATTAAGGTTTTCGATAAGTTTTTGGTCGGGAGAATAAGAAAATTTAACGTCTTTTAAGGTTATGTCGCCCTTAACGTCTTTTAAAACGGCGGCATTTTCAGCGTCGGGGATTTCGGGCGTTTGCTCAATCAGCTCAAAAACTCGGTCGGCGCAGGCAAGCGCATTGTTAAGCTCTGTTATTATGCCCGAAATTTCGTTGAACGGCTTTGCGTATTGGTTAGCGTAGCTTAAAAAGCTTACAAGTCCGCCGACCGTAATCGCAGGGGCGACGCCGATAGCCGAAAAGGCTCCCGTAAGGGCAACTCCGGCGTACACAAGTCCGTTCACAAAGCGAGTGCCGGGATTGGTAAGCGACGAATAAAAGGTTGCTTTAAGCGAATATTTTTCCAAACGGTTATTTATCTCGTCGAACTTTTCTAAATTTTCGTCTTCGTGGGCAAAGGCGGAAACAACCTTTTGATTGCCTATCATTTCGTCGATAAACGCCGTTTGTTCCCCTCTTGTCTCCGACTGCTTAGTAAACATGGAATAGGTGCGGGTTGTAATAAACTTAGCAACAAGCATTGAGACGGGCGTAAGCAATACAACAACCAAGGTGATTTTTACGTTGATAGTAAGCATGAAAACAAGGGTACCGAGAATAGTCACGACGCCCGTAAACAGGTTAGTAAAGCCCATCAAAAGTCCGTCGGCGAATGTGTCAACGTCGGTAATAACTCGGCTTACGATATCGCCGTAGGAATGGGAGTCGATGTATCCAAGCGGTAATTTTTCAATCTTTTTAAAGGCTTCGTTTCGGATGTCGCGTACAACGTGATAGGTTATGCGGTTGTTAACCGTGTTCATGAGCCATTGTAAAAGCGCCGCTGCGCCGACAATAACGCCCACCTTTAATAAAATAGTAAAAACGCTGTTAAAATCGACGTTATCTTTTGCTACGATAAAGTCGATTGCCGAGCCGACAAGTATAGGCACGTACAGCATAAGCGACGCCGAGACCGCCGCAAACAAAACCGCGAGGAAGAGAAGATATTTATACTTGCCGATAAATTTAAGCACCTTTTTTATTGTGCTGCCTTTTATCTTTTTCATGCTTTCTCCCCCTTTCTCTCAAACTGTGAATAGTAAATTTCCTTATAAACCTCACAGTTTTTGATAAGGTCGTCATGAGCTCCTATTCCGACGGCAACACCGTCGTCAAGGACAATTATTTTATCGGCATGGAGCACCGATGAGGCTCGCTGAGACACAATGAATACGGTTGTGTTGCCCGACATTTCCTTTATTGCCTTACGCAAAGCGGCGTCGGTAGCAAAGTCAAGCGCAGACGCACTATCGTCAAGGATAAGGATATCGGGTTGCTTTACAAGGGCGCGGGCAATAGTTAAACGCTGCTTTTGGCCGCCCGATAAATTGCGCCCACCTTGCTCAATAACATAATCAAGGCCGCCTTCCTTGCCGTCGATAATTTCCTTCGCTTGGGCTATTTCCAAGGCGGTATAAATCTCGGCGTCGGTAGCGTCATTCTTGCCCCAACGCATATTTTCTCTGACCGTGCCTTTGAACAACACGGCCTTTTGCGGTACAATGCCGATTTTTTCGCGCAAAGCCTCGGTATTCCATTCCTTAACGTCTTTTCCGCCGACCGCAACTATTCCGTCCGTAGCGTCGTAAAACCGGGGTATAAGGTTAATTATGCTCGTTTTTCCCGAACCGGTGCCGCCGATTATGCCGACTGTATCTCCCGCCGCTGCGGTAAAAGATATGTTTTCAACCGAATTTTCGGCGGCGTTTTTATAACAAAGGCTGACACCCTTAAACTCGACGGTATTAGCGTTTTCGGGAGAAACGGCGGTAT
>JBGVDX010000054.1:0-1709 GCA_045119575.1 Acutalibacteraceae bacterium | reverse complement strand
GTTCAATTATAAGTATTGATTATGCGGTTAATAACGTAGTAATTAAATGTCATACCGGTATGGCGCAAGCGGCCTGTGCAAAGCTTGATTCAATGGGTATGAAAAACATTTTGGGAACACTTGCGGGTGAAGATACCATTCTAATAATTACTCGTAGTGAAGCTGATTCCGCTAATCTTTGCGAGGAACTTCATTCAATAATTAAAAAACGATAAACGGAGATTTAAATATGCTCTTGACGCTTAATATCGAGAACGTTGCCGTTATTGAATCAGCAGAGATTTCGTTCACGAATGGATTTAACGTACTTACCGGCGAAACCGGAGCAGGAAAATCTATTATAATCGGCTCAATCAATGCTATTCTCGGCGAAAGAACATACAAAGATATAATCAGAAACGGTTGTGATAACGCTGTTATTACGGCCGAATTTGACGTGTCAGGAGAAATTGCTGAAACTATTGAAGAACTCGGTTACTATTGTGATGACGGCGTTTTGTTAATACAGCGAAAATTATCAAGCGACGGAAAATCAAGCGTCAGGATTAACGGAAAACCTGCGACGGTGGGAATTTTGCGTGAAATCGGCGCAAATCTTATCAATATCCACGGTCAACACGATTCTCAAAGCCTGCTAAATCCTGACAGTCATTTAGGATTTATTGATTCTATGGCTGAAAATGCGTCGATATTTAATGAATATTATGAAAGCTACCGTGAGCTTGTTGATATTAAGCATCAAATTAAAAACCTTCGCAGTAATAACGAAGATAACAGCCGTTTGGTTGAAATGCTTGAATTTCAGATTAATGAGCTTGAAAGCGCCAATATATCAGTCGGAGAATGGGACAGCCTTACAAAACGCAGAGATACTATTAAAAATTCCGAAAAAATTAAACAAAATATTTCGCTCGTTAAAAATTTGTTTTCGGGAGACGATAATGAATCGGGTATAAACGATATGCTTATGCTTTGCTCCGATAAATTAAGCGAGCTTGAGACGTTTAACCCGAAATTTAAAGAATTTGCCGAACAAATTAAAAGCATTGAGATAAACGGCAGGGAAGTAGCGGCCGATATTTCGTCTGAGTTCGGCGAATTTGACTATGATGACAGCGAGCTTGAGAATATCGAACAGCGACTTAATTTGCTATATAATTTATCGTCAAAATACGGCAAAAATGAAGAAAAAATGATTGAATTCTTATCAGAAGCAAAGGATAAACTTTACTCGATCACTAATTTTGACAAAAAAATTGAAGAATTAGAGAATAAATTCACTGAATTACTTGAAAAGACAAAGAAAATTGCCGAAAAACTTACCGAAAGCCGTAAATCTGCTTGCAAGCGTTTTTCTGAAGAGGTTTGTAACCAGCTGAAATTCCTTGATATGCCGTTTGTTAAGTTTGTTGCCGAGATGGCAAAAACAAAATTGACCGGCAGGGGAGCTGAAAATGTTGAGTTTTTGATTTCCACCAACCCCGGCGAGCCGCCTAAACCACTCGCTAAAATCGCGTCGGGAGGCGAGTTGTCACGAATTATGCTTGCAATAAAAAGTGTTTTAGCGAGCGCCGATATTGTTCCTACCTTGATTTTTGACGAAATTGACTCCGGAATAAGCGGTAGTGCTGCCCAGAAAGTCGGCGAAAAAATATCATCTATTTCGAAAGAGAAACAGATAATTTGCGTAACACATTTAGCACAGATTG
>JBGVDX010000053.1:0-2811 GCA_045119575.1 Acutalibacteraceae bacterium | reverse complement strand
TTGAGGCTGAAATACCCGAAGAAATGGTTGAGCACCGTGTTGACGAAAACATTCGTGACTTTGCTTACCGTCTCGAAATGCAGGGTATGAACCTTGATACTTACCTCAAGTATGCGGGTGGCGATATTGCCGCTTTCCGTGACACATTTAAGGAACAGTCTCTCCGTCAGGTTAAGGTTCGCCTTGCCCTTGAGAAGATTGCCGAGCTTGAAAATATCGTTGCAGAGGAAGACGATATCAACGCTGAATATGCTAAATATGCTGAGCAGTATCAGATGGACGTTGAACAGATTAAAAAGGCTGTTCCCGTTTCCGAAATCAGCAAGGATATCGTTGTTCAGAAGGCTATCGATTTTGTACGTGAAAACGCCGTAATTACCGAGGTTGACGCTCCTTCCGAAAAGGCTCCCGCAAAGAAAACTGCCTCAAAGAAGACAACCAAGAAGGCTGCAGACGGCGAAACCGCTGAAAAGAAGCCCGCTGCAAAGAAAACCACAACAGCGAAAAAGACCGCTACAAAGAAGGCCGATGACGCTGCTGAGGAGAAGCCCGCAAAGAAGCCGGCTGCTAAAAAGACCGCCGCTAAGAAGACTGAGGAATAATTTTTCCCTCTTATCTGTATAACTCGGCGCACATTTGTCTATATTTTTAATATGTGTAAAAAGCGCCGTCAATTTAATATATTGGCGGCGTTTTGTTTTTTAAAAAGGAG
The DNA here is from genome assembly GCA_045119575.1 of Acutalibacteraceae bacterium. Classification (GTDB taxonomy): domain Bacteria; phylum Bacillota; class Clostridia; order Oscillospirales; family Acutalibacteraceae; genus UMGS1976. Next base: position 2,099 of record JBGVDX010000053.1, on the reverse strand, counting down.
TGTATTTTAATGAGCTTTATACCTTATGTAGTTGAGCAAACCGGTCGCGGTGAACGTTCGTACGATATTTTTTCCCGTTTGCTTAATGACCGTATAATTGTTTTATCTGACGAGGTTAACGACGCTACCGCAAGTGTTGTAATTGCCCAGCTTTTGTATCTTGAGGGTCAGGATTCCGAAAAGGATATAAGCCTTTATATCAACAGCCCCGGCGGCTCTGTTTCTGCCGGCCTTGCCATTTACGATACAATGCAGTATATTAAATGCGACGTTTCCACAATTTGTATGGGTATGGCGGCAAGCATGGGTGCATTCCTGCTTTCAAGCGGCGCAAAGGGCAAGCGTTTTGCGTTACCGAACGCCGAAATAATGATTCACCAGCCGTTGGGTCAGGCAAGAGGTCAGGCAACCGACATTATTATTCACGCCGACCACATTAAATTCACCCGTGAACGTCTTAACAAAATTCTTGCTGAAAACACCAACCAGCCGCTTGAAATTATTGAGCGTGATACCGAGCGTGACAACTTCATGACAGCTGAAGCTGCCGCCGCATACGGCCTTGTTGATAAGGTAATTACAAAGAGGTAATTATGGACAATAATCAAAACGTAATATGCTGTTCTTTTTGCGGCAAAACGGCCGACGAGGTGCGTCAGCTTGTCGCAGGGGACGGGATATATATTTGTGACGAGTGTATCGAAACCTGCTACGAAATCGTAAACGGAATTGAGCCGAAATCACCGAAAAAACAAAAGAAATCGGAGCCGTTTGTACTGCCGACACCTAAGGAAATCAAGGAACGCCTTGATGAATACGTTGTCGGTCAGGAAAACGCTAAAATAACCCTTGCGGTTGCCGTATATAACCATTATAAACGCACTTTCTTTGCAGCTCCGGGCGACGATGTCGAGCTTGCAAAGAGTAATATCATGATGCTCGGCCCCACGGGCGTCGGAAAAACCTTGCTTGCTCAAACTTTGGCACGTACTCTTGATGTACCTTTCGCCATTACCGACGCGACAACGCTTACCGAAGCGGGCTATGTCGGCGAGGACGTCGAAAATATCCTTCTCCGTCTTATTCAGGCGGCCGATTACGATATTGAACGCGCCGAAAGAGGAATTATTTATATTGACGAGATTGATAAAATTTCCCGAAAATCTGAAAATCCGTCAATTACCCGCGACGTAAGCGGCGAGGGCGTTCAGCAAGCATTGCTTAAGATTTTGGAGGGTACCGTTGCCAATGTTCCGCCTCAGGGAGGAAGAAAACACCCGCAACAGGAATTTATCCAAATAAATACTCAAAACATCTTGTTCATTTGCGCTGGTGCTTTTGACGGTATCGAAAAGCAAATTGAAAAACGTATCGGCGGCACCGGAATGGGCTTTGGTTCCGAAATTAAAGAGAAATCAAAGCTTGAACCGGCCGAGCTTATCAAATCCGCAACCCATCAGGATTTGGTCAAATTCGGACTTATTCCCGAACTTGTCGGTCGCTTACCTGTTATAACAAGCCTTGAGCCGCTTGACAAGGATGCGTTGCTTAAAATCATGACCGAGCCGAAAAACTCGGTTGTGAAGCAGTATCAGTCGTTGTTTGCAATGGACGGAGCTCAGCTTGAGTTTGAAAGGGAAGCCCTTGAAAAAATCGCCGATAAAACGATTGAACGTAAAACCGGAGCAAGAGGACTTCGCTCCATTTTTGAGGGGATTCTTACTAAAATTATGTATGATTTGCCCTCTAACGGAACGGTTGAAAAGGTTACCGTTACCGCTGATACAGTTGACGGCGGCGAACCTCAGCTTGTTTGCGACCCGACCCGAAAACAAGTCCGTTTGAGCTTACCCGATAAGAAAAAATCAACAATCGCTTAAATTAAAAAAAACGTATAATTTGAGCATCGTCAATGCCAGCGTTTTCTATTCATATTTCTTTTTCAAAGATTAGTGCCGTCCGAGTTTTTCGGGCGGCTTCGCTCTTTTTTACGAATAACGGTCAAACCCCCTTGAAATTTTGTCTTAAAAAGGGTATTATTAAAAGATAAACTGGGAGGAGTGTGACTATGGATATTCAAGTAGGGGATATAATAGAAA
>JBGVDX010000052.1:0-4600 GCA_045119575.1 Acutalibacteraceae bacterium | reverse complement strand
AGCTTAAAGCTTACGCCGTGGAAGGCCCGCATTTCTTTGACGAGGATATGTTAACCGACCAAACCGAGCGTTCCCTTGCCGCCGAAATTATTCGCGAAAAGCTGCTCCGTAGCCTTAATAAAGAGGTGCCGCACGGAATAGCCGTTGTAATCGAAAAATTTAAGGACAGAAAAACCACCTCGGGCGAGGACATCGTCGATATCGACGCCGTAATTTACTGCGAATCCGATTCGCATAAGGGAATAGTTATCGGAAAGGGCGGTGCAATGCTCAAAAAAGTTTCGTCATATGCGCGCCGCGATATGGAAACCTTCTTTGAATGTAAGGTTAACCTTTCCTGCTGGGTAAAGGTTAAGGAGGATTGGCGCAACCGTCAGGCGCTCATTCACAATTTCGAATTAGACTGATTTTGGCAGGCATATTTTGCCCCGTTTCTCCGCATGATTATATTATGAAACGGAGTGATAATCATGACGGCGGAAAACGCATGGAAAAGCTTTACCGAATCGGGACTTATAACCGATTATCTTAAATATAAAACGCTTTTAAAAGAGGAGGGGGAGGCTTCTGAAAATCAATACAAAGGGGCTTATAATCAAGGACTCGGCGCTCCAAAATGAAGACCGCCTTGTGACGATTTTAACCCCCGACCTCGGGATGATACGCGCCTTTGTGAAACGTGCACGCAGGGTAAAGGGAGCGAGCGCCGCGGCAACCCAGCTTCTCGGCTACTCCAACCTTACCCTTTTTAAAAACAGGGATACATATTCGGTCGACGAGGCGGACGCCGTTGACATTTTCTTTGAACTCAGAAACGATATCGAGCGGCTATCCCTTGCCCAATATTTTTGCGAAATTTGTTGCGTTTTCGGCACCGAGGGCGGCGAGGCAAGCGAGGAATTACGACTTGTACTGAATTGCCTTTACATGCTTGCAAGGAATAGGGAGCTTTCGCCGACCATGATAAAGGCGATTTTCGAGCTGCGAATGGCGGCAATCGGCGGATTTATGCCCGAGCTTGTCGAATGTGCAAGGTGCGGCAACGAAACCGAAAATATGTATTTCAGCGTAACCGACGGAACGCTTTTTTGCGGCGAATGTGCGGGGGGGATACATATGCCCGTGCCGACGGGGGTGCTTGCCGCCATGCGTCATATTTGCTACTGCGACCTTAAACGGATTTTCAGCTTTAGTTTGCCCGATGAGGGCATGAAAATGCTTAGCGATATTACCGAGTCGTATTTGCTCGCCCAAACCGACAAGGAATTTACCGCGCTTAAATTTTATAAATCACTTTTTGAAATATAGGAAACTGCTATGTACGATATTTTGAAACATTCGGCTGTGGTTGAGCTTGATAAGGTTTTTGACCTGCTTGCCGAAAAAACCTCGTGTCATGATAGCGCCGATTTGGCAAGAAGCTTAGTCCCGTCGACCGACATAAACGAGGTTAACCGATTACTAAACATGACCGACGAAGCGTATGTTTTAACCGAAAGGTATGCGTCGCCGTCTTTCGGCTCTTTGCGAAACGTAAAGGGCTCGGTTTCCCGTGCTGAGGCGGGAGCCTCGCTTTCCGCGTCGGAATTGCTTGACGTTGCGGAAAACTTAAGGGTCTACCGTTCGCTCAAGGATTGGTTCGGTCGGAGCGAGCAATCCTCACCTACAATTTCTCCGCTTTTTGACGCGCTTGTAGCCAACCGCTTTTTGGAGGATAAGATTTTTACCTCTATCATCTCTCCCGAAGAGATAAGCGACCATGCGTCAACGGCGCTTGCCGACATAAGGCGCAAAAAACGTGCCGCCGAAGCCTCTGTAAGGGAGCGACTTGAAAAAATTATCCGCTCAACCCAGTACCAAAAATACTTGCAGGAAGCGGTTGTAACAATGCGAGGCGGGCGTTACGTTGTCCCCGTAAAAAGCGAGTTTCGCTCGGCGGTTGCGGGTCTTGTTCACGATACCTCGTCAACGGGAGCGACGGTGTTTATCGAGCCGGCGTCGGTTGTTGAGGCTAACAACGACATAAAGGTGCTTATTGCCAAGGAGGATGCCGAAATCGAACGTATTTTGGCGGAGCTTTCGGCTGTTGCGGGCGGCTTTGCGGAGCCCATTTCATACAGCTACGACTGTGCGACCGAGCTTAACTTAATTTTCGCAAAGGCAAACCTGGCATATTCGATGAAAGCGGTAAGACCGACGGTTACAACCGACGGCGTGACAAGGCTTAAACGTGCCCGCCACCCGCTTATTGATAAAAACAAGGTTGTGCCGATTGATATCGAAATCGGGGACAGCTTTGATACGCTTGTAATCACGGGCCCGAATACGGGCGGCAAGACGGTTACGCTTAAAACCTTGGGTTTGCTTACTTTAATGACCATGTGCGGACTGCTTATCCCCGTCGGAGACAACAGTCAGGTATCAATTTTCGACATGGTAATGGCCGATATCGGCGACGAGCAGTCGATTGAACAGTCGCTCTCTACCTTCTCGTCGCATATGGTAAATTTAATTGATATAATCGAAAACGCAAGCGAAAATTCGCTTGTTTTACTTGATGAATTGGGCGCCGGAACCGACCCCGTCGAGGGTGCCGCTCTCGCCATGGCGATTATTGAGCGGTTGCGTGAAAAGGGCTGCAGGGTGGCCGCAACAACCCATTATTCGGAGCTTAAATCCTACGCAATCGACACCGTAGGCGTCGAAAACGCCTGCTGCGAGTTTGACGTAAAATCGTTAAGGCCGACCTACCGTCTTATGATAGGCGTCCCCGGTCGCTCAAACGCATTTGCTATTTCGGAACGCCTCGGCTTGCCTAAAGATATTGTTGACCGCGCCGACGCCCTTATCGCCGAAAACGACGCAAGGCTTGAAAGCGTCGTCCGTACCTTGGAGGAGGCTCGTTCGTCGGCGGATGCCGAGCGTGAGGAAGCAAAAAGGCTCCGTGAAATGCTTGACAAGGCGGAAAGCGACGCCGAAGCCATGCGCGACGAGGCGGAGGCGGAACGCAAAAAGATTATTGAAAAAGCGAACAAAATCGCCGAAAATATTGTCCAAAAGGCAACCCGCGGCGCCAACGCCATGATTGACGAAATTGACCGTATTCGCAAGGAGACGCCGAAGGACGGCGATGACCGCTTAAGACGGGCAAGAGCCGCCATGAAGCAGGGCATAAACAACCTTGAAAAGACCGAGACGGATAAATCGAAGTCGAATTATAAGCTGCCCCGACCGCTTAAGGTCGGAGACAGGGTCACCATTGCCGATATAGACAAGCAGGGCGACGTTTTGTCGCTTCCCGATTCCGACGGCTATGTGTTTGTCCAGGCGGGCATTATAAAAACCAAGGTGAAGGTCGAAAATTTGCGCCTTGAAGAAAAGACGGCCAAAAAGGTTGACCGCTCGTTGGGCAGACGCACCTTATCCCGTTCAAAGGAGCCGGTACGTACCGAGCTTGATTTACGCGGAATGACCGCCGACGAGGGAGTAATGGAGCTTGAACGTTTTATTGATACGGCAATAATGTCGGGCATCAATATCGTCACCGTTATCCACGGCAAAGGCACGGGAGTGCTTCGCCGCGCGGTGCATGACGCTTTGCGCGGACATAAAAGCGTTCACACATACCGCCTTGGCGTATTCGGAGAGGGCGAAGACGGCGTTACAATAGTTGAGCTTAAATAAAAAAATCCCGCGGTATCGAAAAAATACCGCGGGGTTTTATTTATGCGTTTTTAGATTATTCGGCGGCAACAACTTCGCCACAGTCGCAATCTTCGCCACAGTCGCAGCAGTCGTCGCAATCGCAATCTTCGTAATCGTACTCGTAGCAGCAGTCGTCGGTTAAATATCTTTTACCTACATAGCGGTAAACAAGATATGCAATACCGGCAACGGCGGCAACGGCAGCAATAACGATACCGATAATAGTAAATACGTTCATTTTACTTTTCATGGCTTACTACCTCCAATTTAGTTTTATTATGTACATAATACACTAATATATGCAATTTGTCAAATAAATAACCGACATATTGTTAACGTTAAAGGCATGGCGATGATGGATAAAATGTGCGAAAATGACATACCTTTTGAAGCGAGCTTGGTGCTGCCGTCAAATTTTGCCGCGAACATCATGACTATGGCGGCGCTCGGCGCGGCGGCGGGGATAATGCACGACTCCAAAAGCTCGCCGCGTATTCCGCAGCCCCTGAAAATTGCAAGGCAAATGAGCGGCACGGCGAAAAGGCGCAACGCGATGGATATAAACATTTTTCCGTCCCCTTTTTGGAACTTAAGCGGCACGGTCGCAAGATGAAATCCGATAACAACCATGGCAAGGGGAGAGTTGACGCCCGCAAAATATTTTACCGCCGAAGAAATCGGGTAGGGCAGATTTATATTTGTAAAGAAAAGTACAAGACGGACAAGGATACCGATAACGCCGGGGTTGATGATTGCCTTTTTTAAGTTAAGCTTGCCGCCCGTGAACATCATATAACCGATAATCCAAACAAAAAGGTTAAAAACGGCGATATATACCGACGTAAGAAAAACGCCGTGACCGCCGACAAGCGCCTCGGCCATCGGTATGCCCATA
>JBGVDX010000051.1:0-5603 GCA_045119575.1 Acutalibacteraceae bacterium | reverse complement strand
TTTCGTTCGTACCAAAATCCGCAACGTAATCGCAGGTTCGGTTGTTGAAAAAACCTTCAACCCGAACGACAAGTATCCCACCGCTTTCATTGAAAGAAAGGATATGGAATATTCCTACAATGACGGCGACCTTTACTATTTCATGGACCAGGAATCTTATGAGCTTGTTCCGATTGGCAAAGACCAACTTACCGACAACTTTAAGTTCGTTAAGGAAAACATGGTTTGTAAAATTCTTTCCTACAAGGGTAACGTTTTCGGTATCGAGCCTCCTACATTCGTAGAGCTTCAGGTTACCGCTACCGAGCCGGGCTTCAAGGGCGACACAGCTACTAACGCCACTAAACCCGCTACTCTTGAAACAGGTGCGGAAATCCGTGTTCCCCTTTTCGTTAACGAGGGCGACATGCTTCGTATCGACACACGTACCGGCGAGTACATGGAACGCGCATAATTTTTGTGCATAAATTAAAAGGAGTAAAAATAATGAATCTTACTGAAAAAGCTGCTTATCTTAAGGGCCTCGCTGAAGGACTTAATGTTAACACCGACGACGATATGGGCAAGCTCGTTTTAGCTCTTATCGACGTTATTGACGATATCGCTTTGACCGTTGCCGACCTTGAGGACGAGCTCGCAGAGACCCGCGATTACATCGAGGAAATCGACGAGGACCTCGGCGCCGTTGAGGAAGACCTCTATGACGACGATGACGACGATGACGAATGTGACTGCTGCTGCGGCGACGACGATTTCTATGAGGTTGAGTGCCCCGCTTGCCACGAGACCATTTGTCTTGACGAGGACATGCTTTGCGAAGGCGAAATCGAATGTCCTAACTGCGGCACCGACCTTGAATTCGACTTTGACGACGAATGCGACTGCGGTTGCGATTGCTGCGACGAAGCCGACGAGGATTAATCCATAAAACAAAAACTAAAAGCGTGATTGGTAAATTCCAATCACGCTTTTTTTATTTTATCAACCGCTTTTTTGTATTGGTCGTAAGTAACCAAATATTCAAGGGCTTTCGGAATTGCGTTAGCCGATATCCGCTTTGGCAAACCGAGCTCTAAAAGTAATTTTTCCCTTAGTTCCTTTGAATTTTTACCGCCCGATAAGCCGTCGAAGTACAAATCAGCCTTTGTAACACGGCGGGTTGCTTCACTTTTATCGGTTTTATCGGCGGTTACCCCCGCGGCAGAAAGCGCAGACAAAATTACGTCCTCGCTCATGCCTTCGACGCCGAGTAAACCGTCGGCAGAGTCCTTTTCCTTGCGTTTTTCTCTGCCCTTTATGTCGGGGATATAGACGTTTATTATTTCGCCGTCCTTGACCGAGCCGACAAGGTGCGACCGAATAAGAAAGCCCGCCGAATCGGAATCGGTCATTATAATAACTCCGCGGGTTTCGGCAAGCAGGCGGATATAACCGAGCTTTTCCTTATCCTTAAATATCTGAAATCCGTCGGTTTCAATTATAAGGGTATCAATTATCGACGAAAGCTTGATTTTATCGTATTTTCCCTCGACAATTACCGCTTGTTTCAGCTTAATCAACTCAATTTCTCCCCCGACGCAAGCATTATAAGCTTCATAACCGTTTTATCAACCGTGATTTTTGCATCAAGCTGAGTCGATTTAAGCGAAATATCGGCGTCACGCAAAACGGCAAGCGCCTCTCTTAACGTAAAAACCATCATTCGTCGCGCATTTTGGGACGCATATTTTAGTTTAAACGCATTTTTGCCGTAGCCGAAATCGCCGCCGATATCCTCGGCACGCATACCCTCCGATTCGGCAAGCTTAGCACGGTACATATCGACATAAGCCGAGCTTAAAGCGCCGATAATCGCAATCGGCTCGGTACACTGCGCCCATAAGTCGGCGAGCATTGTGTAAACTCGATCGGCATCCCTTGCGCAAACGGCGTTTATAAGCTTATATGCCTTTTCGTCGGGCGTTTTTACGGCAAGCGAATCAATTACCTCGTCGGTTATTATTCCGTTTTTGCCCACAAAATCGCACAGCTTATCAACCTCCGAAAAAAGGTTGGTCATGTCGCTGCCGCAAACGCGGATAAGATATTTAGCTCCCGTCGGCTGCAAATTAACCGAACGCGAGGCGGCACGCTTACATATCATGCGGGCTAAATCGTTTTCGTCGCGTGTATCAAGCTTTACCAAGCAACCGAATTTTTTAACCGCTTCAAATACTTTTTTCGCCTTTGCCGATTTGGACGGAGTAATTTCAAGCTGTTCAAGTCTTATAAGCAAAACGCAACCCTCGGGCACGTCCGAAATAAGCTCCACGAATTTTTCCGCCTCGTCATCGGGAGCCGTCGCAAAGTTATAGTCGCAAACCGAGACACATGAAAAATCGCTCATCATCGGTATAGATTCGGCGGCAATAATTATGTCGTCAACCTTCACCGCGCCGTCAAATCGGTGCAAGTTAAGGTCAGCAAAATCGGTAACCGCCTTTTTTATAATTGCGTCGGCATAATATCGCTTTAAGTAACCTTCATTACCGTACAGCAAATAAACCGGCTTAAAGTCGGCGGATTTTATTTGCGCTATTAACTCTTTTTCGGTTATTTCCGGCATGATTATCTCCTATTAAAACGGGCTAAAGCTAACGCTGTTGCCGCGAATATATGCGCTAAGACTACGGGTTTGTCCCACAACGTATGACGTTGTGCCAAAGCGGGAAAGTTTTTCCCCTGCGGCAAGCGCTAACGGTGTACTACCTGATATTATAGCATACTTTGCGTAAGAAGTGGTAGTAATAAATTCGGGCGGCGCAATAAGTATATCGCACTTGGGCGTTTTGGCCCGTGCGGTGGGAACAACTACACTCTTTCCGCAAACCGAAAGCAGAATATATCCGCCGTTAATCTCCGCAGAAATCCGCTCGGTCATATCAATCTTACATTCAGTATATTTGCTTCTGTTTGCGCCGTCAAGCTTCATTAAATCTATACGCTCGTCGTTGTATATAATCTTTTCGACGGAAAGATTACGCAAAAGGTCGGTCGCCGCTCCGCTTAACATTTCACCTTCGGGCAAGATAACTAAATCCACCTTATCTATGCCCAAATATTTTACACAGGCGCTCACATTATTCGCATAATAATCTTTAGCCGTACTTCCGATTAATGCGGCGTAATCTCCGTCGCGAATTAAAACGGCGGCACCCTTATCGGTCACAAACGAAGTTACCGTTACCGTAGCGTTTTCAATCACGGCGTAATAGCAACAACCAACCGAGATTGCAAAGCTTACTAAAACGGCAACAAGGCGAAAACGGTACAGCTTTGGCAACAAAAGGTATGCGCCGAGCATTAAACATATTACTCCAATAACAATATAAGCCGCAAGTGATGTAACACGCACACTTGAGAAGCTTGGTTTAGATATTGTATCGGAAACGAACAAAACGAACTTTGCGTCAAGCCCCGCAATAAGCAACGCGAAATTGCCTAAATAGGCAAAAACTCCGCTTATACACAAAAGTGACGATATCGCCGACAGGCAAACAAGCCCCGTCACAGGCAAGCCCACAATTACGTTGGTCAAAATGCTCAGCGGCGTTACATAACCGAACACGGTTATAACAATAGGCAACGACATTATTTGCGCCGAAAGGCTTTGCGCCACCGCCGACAATATTCCGCGGGCAATTTTAAACCGGCAAATTCTCAATTCGTACAAAAATCGGCGTATCTTCGGCTCAAGCGTAATTATGCCCAGAGTAGAAAAGGTGGAAAGCAAAAAGCTTAACGAGTAAACGACAAGCGGGTTCAAAAGGCATTGTAAAAGCGCCGCTATGCAAAGCGAATGAAACGACTTTGAACGTTTTAATATAATCGTTCCGAGCAGGTATATGGTACAGGTTATGCCCGAACGCACAACCGAAGGCGTAAATCCTGCAAGCGCCATTATAGCAACCACGAACAAAAGTGTTGCCGCCGACGCTTTGCGTCTTGACCGCATAAAACTGCCGAAAAATTTAAGCATTACGCCCGTAAGGATAGAAAGATGCATTCCGGAAACAACCGTTATATGCGAAATTCCCGACATACGAATTGCGTTAAGCGACGTCTCGGACATTGACCCTCTGTCGCCTATCAGAACCGATGTTATAAGCGCGCCCTCGTCGCCGTCTATGCGGCGGCTTATTGCGTCACGCACCGCCTGCCTTGCTGATATTGCGTAACGGTAAAGGGTTTCTTTTCCGTGAGATATCGCAAGCTCGTTTTCGGTCACGTTAACGTACCCGCGGATAAAAATATTTTCGCTGCGGTAGGTATCATTGACGTCACTGTAAAAGGTCACCGTTCCGCTTACGTTATCGAACGCCGAAAGCTTCAAATCCCTCCGTGAGGATATAATCACTTTAAAATCACTTACATCACGGTCGGCAACGTCGCTGACTCGAACGCGGTAAAGGTACCTTTCTCCGTCAAAAACGGGCTCATCAATAACTGTGCCGACAATTTCGCTTGTTATTCCGTTAAGCGCCTGAATCGGCTCGACATAAACGGCGCATCGCACCGCAAACATGGCGAACGCAAAGGCTATCGTCAAAAAGACAAAACTATTAAGTTTACTTTTTCGAGGTAATAGAAAAACGGTAATCAACGCCCCCAATAACGAAATTACACCCAACACAGCACAAAGCCTCCAATTAAGCTGTCGTGCTATTATGAGTGTAAAAAGTACGGACATTGAAACCGCCGCTAAAGGGCGTTTTTCCATAGGTTATTTAAAGAAAAGGGGTAATTTTTCAAGGAATACGATGTCGTCACGGTCGGCGGCCGCGCCCTCGGCAAGAACGGCACAGGCGCAAACCTCTATGCCGCCCGCCTCTTTAACAAGCTTTTGCACCGCTATAAGTGATTCGCCCGTAGAAATTACGTCGTCCACGACCAAAACTCGCTTTCCGTTAAGCATTTCACATTCGTCTTTACCGAGGAAAAGCTTTTGAACGTTTCCCGTTGTAATCGACTTAACCTCAACCGAAATCGGCTCCTCCATATAAACCTTTACGCCTTTGCGGGCTACGATATACGGCTTTGAGCTTTGACGTGACATTTCGTAAGCAAGAGGGATACTCTTTGCCTCAGGGGTTAAAATTACGTCAAATTCAGGCGCCTTTTTGAGCAGTTCGGCCGCCGACGCAACCGTAACCTCAACGTCGCCGAAAAGAATAAAGGCGGCGATATCAAGCTTGTCGTTAACGGCGAACATTTTAAGCTCGCGGTCAAGCCCCGCGATTTTCATTTTATATGAACTCATTTTACAAAACCTCTTTTTTCTTATTATAACAAACGGGGCTTATCAGCCGGGAGGCCAAGCAAGGGCACGCTTTGCTAAAAGATGAAAATGGATATGTCCGACGGTTTGACCGCCGTCCTCGCCGCAGTTGTTTACTATGCGGTATCCGTTTTCAAGTCCCTCCGCTTCGGAAATCTTAGCCGCCGCCTCGAAAATCTTTGCTATATAAAGGCTGTTATCTGCATTTATTTCGTCGGCGCATTTGATATGCGTTTTCGGCACGATTATTGCGTGGAAGGGCGCCTGAGGGTCAATGTCCGCAAAG
>JBGVDX010000050.1:0-9202 GCA_045119575.1 Acutalibacteraceae bacterium | reverse complement strand
AAAGCGGCTCTTTAAATATAAGCATAAACGCGGTAAAAAATCCCGCAATACAAAACGTGATAAAATAACAGTTTTTCATAACCGATGAAATGCGTTTATACTTTTTTGCGCCTACGTTTTGCCCCGTGAAAGATGTTGCCGCCTGGTAAACAGAGTTTGTCGCGGTATACGCAAAGCCTTCAAGGTTTCCTGCGGCGGCGTTTCCCTTTACAACCGGCTGATAAGCAACATCGGCGGGCGTAATCATATTGTTAACCTTAATTATGGACGACTGAATTATTAGGTTAGACAGCGAGAACAATGCCCCCTGAATACCCGCCGGCAAACCGATTTGAATTATGCTTATAAGCGCTGTTTTGTCGATTTTCAGCTTTTTAAACGAAAATTTGCAGCTACTGTTTTTTCTTGATAAACAGCTAAGTAAAATCACCGCTGAAGTTGCGTTTGCAATTACTGTCGCAAGCGCAACACCTTCAACCGAAAATCCGCAAACAAGCACCAAAAATAAATTAAGTAAAACGTTTAAAATTCCGGTACCCGACATAACAAATAGGGGAGTTTTGGTGTCACCCTCGCCACGAAGTATAGCAACAACATAGTTGGTAACCGATAAAAACGGCGTTCCCATAAAATAAATTGTAACGTATTTAGCCGCAAGTTCAAGCATATTTCCGCTATTACCCATTGCTATAAGTATAGGCCGCGCAGACAAAATTCCGATTAATCCGCCTATGATTCCGAAAATAACGCTTACGCAAATTGAGGTATGCACAGCACGCGACACGTTTTTTTCGTCACCTATACCGATATTTCTTGCCACAACAACGTTTCCGCCGACTGAAAAACCGATAAAAATGTTGACAAATAAATTTATCATCGGCGCCGTTAATCCTATCGCACCAACGGCATTCGGCTCGTGCGACAAGCTTACTATAATCATGTCGGCGGCGTTGTAAAACACCTGCAACAGATTGGTGACCATAAGCGGAATAACAAATTTTAAAATTTTGCCGAAAAGCGGCCCTTCGGTCATGTTGATTTTACTGCTATTCATTATTATACCTTCTGAATTTTTGTTAATGTCTTAATTATAAAACTATTTTCTCTAAAATCAACCTTTATTTAAACCGCAAAAAAAGTTTGTTAAAAAATTATCAAAAGCCCTTGACAATATCACTATATGTGTTATAATTGTCTCAAATGAGACAGAAAGCGAGAAAAATATGTTTGACGAAAGAAGTCACAGTATTTTTAAAGGTGTTGATGAAAACACACTCAGCTTGTTTTTGAACGATACCCGTTGCGAACGAATTTGCGTTGAAAAGGGAAATACTATTTTCAGTCCGTCTGTCTACCGAAAAAGCGTCGGAATTATAACCGCGGGCAGCGCAACAGTCAGGAAAAAGCATAATAACGGCGAATTTGTAGTAATGCGTCGAATGGGTGAGGGTGATATTTTCGGCGTAGCGGCGCTTTTTAATCAAAGTGAGCAATATGTAACTGAAATAATAGCCGACAGCGATTGCAAAGTGACTTTTTTTAGCGAAGAAATGATTGCCGAATTGCTTAAAAACGACACAAACTTTGTTACCAATTACATTTCCGTTTTAAGCAACCGAATAAATTTTCTTAACATGCTTATCTCCGGCTATTCTGCCCAAACCGCTTGCGGAAAACTGTCCCATTTTCTTATTATGAACGAGCAAAATTCGGTCGTGACTGTGAATTACAGCATGACTAAGCTTTCCGACCGCCTCGGAATAGGCAGAGCATCTCTTTACAGAGCGCTCGACGATTTTGAAGCCGACGGAATAATCCATCGTGACGGTAAAAATATCTATATTAAAGATATGAATACATTAAAAAAATTTATTTAACGGAGGAAAAAGTAAATGAAAAAAAGTATTAAATTATTAGCTCTTATAGCCGCTGTCGTAATGTCGGTTGCTATGTTTGCCGCTTGCGGAAATTCTACCGCCGACGTATCGTCGATTGAGCCTGCTACAAGCACCGAGCCCGTCGAAAAGGTAAAGGTTAACATCGGCACATTAAAAGGCCCCACCGGCATCGGTATGACATGGTTGCTTGACGGCGCAGATAAGGGTACGGCCAATAACGATTACACCTATACCATTGCTGCCGCTCCCGACGAGCTTACCGGTAAACTTGTTTCAGGTGCGCTTGATATTGCCGCTTTACCGACCAATGCCGCGGCCACTCTTTACAATAAATCGAACGGCGGCGTTAAGCTTCTCAGCCTTAATACACTCGGAGTTCTTTATATCCTTGAGAACGGCGAAGATGTTAAATCTGTTGCCGATTTAAAGGGAAAGACAATCGGTGCAAGCGGCCAGGGTGCCGTTCCCGAATTTGCTCTTGACTATGTTCTTTCCGAAAACGGAATTGACCCTGAAAAAGACGTTACAATCAAGTGGTTTGACGAGCACAGCGAGCTTGCCGCTCAAATGCTTGCCGATAAAATCGAGGTTGCTATTGTTCCCGAACCGTATGTAACAACAATTACAATGCAGAGTAACGAAATCCGTGTTGCCCTTGATATGACTGAGGAATGGGATAAAGTAGCCGATTGCACCCTTTCTATGGGTTGTATTGCCGTAAGAACCGAGTTTGCCGAAAACAATCCCGAAGCGGTAAAGCTTTTCCTCGAGGAATATGCCGCATCGGTTGAAAAGGCAAATAATAGTATTGACGAAACCGCTAATCTTTGTGTACAATATGAAATAGTTGCAAAGGCGCCCGTTGCCGTTTCTGCAATTCCGCGTTGCAACATGGTTACCGTAACCGGAAACGAAATGGTAACCCAAATTTCCGGTTTCTACGACCTGCTTTTCAAGTTTAATCCGCAGCTTATCGGAGGAGCACTGCCCGATGACAACTTCTACTACAAAGCAAGCTAAGTTAATAAAACTTTTTAAAATGATTATAGTTTTGGGCATATGGCTCGGACTATGGTTCTTAATAAGTGCTGTTATTGATAAGGAGATACTTTTTGTATCTCCTTATCGTGTTGTTTTGACCTTTAAAGAGCTTGTTACCGATATAGCTTTTTGGCGGTCGGCGGGGATGTCGATTTTCCGAGTAACCGTCGGCTTTATAATCGGTATGCTTTTCGGAATTATTTGCGCCTTACTTGCGCATAGATTTGACTTTTTCCGTTTGTTTATAACCCCGCTTTTTACGGTTATAAGAGCAACTCCGGTAGCCTCTTTCATTATCCTTGCGCTTGTATGGATAACTAATGATTCAAACGTTCCTGTTTTCATATGCGTTTTAATGGTGTCTCCCATTGCGTGGGGAAATGTTACAACGGGACTTGACCGCATTGATAAAGGTTTGCTTGACATGTCACGTGTTTTCCGTTTCAAAACAGCTAAGAAAATAAGATATATTTATATCCCGTCGGTAATGCCGTACATAATGTCCGCCGCAACAACGGGACTCGGCCTTGCGTGGAAAGCGGGAATAGCCGCCGAAGTGCTTTGTACGCCTGTTTTTTCTATCGGAAAGCAAATTTATAATTCAAAAATCTATCTTGAAACGCCTGAGCTTTTTGCTTGGACAACCCTTGTAGTATTGCTTAGTGTTATTCTTGAAAAAATTCTTGTTTTTGTTATGAAAAAGACACTTAAACGATACAATGTTGGAGGTGACGCAAAAGATGATTGAAATTAAAAATCTTACTGTTTCCTTCGACCGAAAAAAGGTGCTTGACGGTATAAATCTTACGTTGCCTGAAACAGGGCTTGTCGTAATTTCGGGGCCGTCGGGCTGCGGAAAAACAACCTTTTTGCGTGCCGTTATGGGGCTTCAAAAATATAAAGGCGAGATAAAAATGCCGAAAAAAACCGTTATATCTGCGGTTTTTCAGGAATCGAACCTTTTGCCGTGGCTTAGCGCTGTTGAAAACGTCGCCGTAGTCGATGAAATTAATGACAATAATATAATCAAAGCTAAGGAATTGCTGTTAACCCTCGGCTTTACCGACGACGATATGCAAAAACGCCCCGCCGAGCTTTCTGTCGGTATGATGAGGCGTGTTGCCGCCGCAAGAGCTATGATGACTTCGGCGGACATTCTTGTTTTAGACGAGCCTTTTGCGGGACTTGACGAAAATAATATTTCGGTTGTGTCCGATTTGCTTTTGTCGCGCCGCAATGAGCAGCTTATTTTACTTGTAACCCATGTCGGCGATTTTGACGCCGATATGGTTTTCGACCTTAACGAGTAATAATTTGGAGGTTAGTCCATGCCCGGACTTATTACGCATAATTTAGTTGCCTTATCAGCAATCGAAAAAATCGGAACGGCCGATATTTCCGCCTTTTTGCTCGGTGCGCTGGGCCCCGACGTATGCTATTTCCACCGTGCAATGCCGTGGCAAATGGGTACATTACGCAATTTCGGAAAGAAAATGCACTATTCTGATCCAAACAAGCTTTTTGCCGCCATGAACGATATTGTGCTTAAAAACGATAATCCTTCCGTCAAAAGCTTTGTAGAAGGCTTTTTGTGTCACTACGCGCTTGATTCTACGGTGCACCCGTTTGTTTATGCCGCAATCCCGCGCTACAAAGATGATAAAAATGTTAAATATAACAACAGTTTTATTCATAACTTAATTGAATATAAAACCGACGCCCTTATTTTGATGAAAAACAAGGGCAAAAGAATAAAGACGCTTGACCTTAAAAGCGTTATTCCTACTGAAACTAAGGCCGTTTCGGCGGCGTCGTTCGTCATGGCAAGCGTTGTCAACGAACTTTTCGCCGATAAGCCTGTATGCCAAAATAAATTTATCCAGGCGTATGCCGATTTGTCTTACAACACGTTACGTATGCAAAAGGTCGATAACGCAAGGGTAAAAAATCTGTCAGATATAGAAAACTTGTTCCATATCGGGCCTGCGCTATCTCCGCTTTTTTGGGGTGAGCCCGATTATAGCTACGATTACATGAATTTGGAGCATAAATCTTGGGCGAATCCGAATGAGCCAGACGTTATGTTTAATGACAGTTATATTGACCTTACCGAAAAGGCTGTTGACTATACTTGCGAGCTTGTAACTAAGCTTAGAGCCGCACTTGACAGGGGTGAAAAAGCGGAGTATAGTTTAGATAAGCTGTTTGTAAACGGCAAAAGAATTGAGGATATGAAATGAAAACGATAGAGAGCTTTCTTGTTGACCATACCGTGTTAACGGCGGGGATTTATCTTTCCCGTGTTGACGGCGACGCCGTGACCTATGATTTACGGCTTAAACGGCCTAATGTCGAAAAGGTGCTTGATAATGCGCCTATTCATACTATTGAGCATCTTTTTGCTACCTATGTACGCAATTCGAAATACAGCGACAGTATAATTTACTTCGGGCCTATGGGTTGCCGCACGGGATTTTACTTTATTGTCCGCGATAACATGAGCCACGAGACGGTTGTATCCCTCGTAAAGGAAGCCTTTGATTTTATTGCCGCATATGACGGAGAAATTCCCGGAGTAAGCGCAAAGGAATGCGGTAATTATTTGGACCACGATCTTGAGGGAGCAAAGCGCGAAGCGGCGATTTATGCCGACGCAATAAAAAGCCTTACCGCCGCCGATATTTATTATAAGGCTTAATTTTTTATTGAGACCAACCCGATTTTGTGATATATTAGACGTAATAAAATTGTAGAGGTAAAATTAATGGATATTTTTAAAGAACAACTTGTAACAAGAAAAAAATCGCCGGCCGAAAAAATGTATAAATACGGCATAATTGTGCTTGCTGCAATGCTTATTTTTATTTTATTGGTGTTTGTAACCCTGCCTTTAATAGGCAAATTTTATGCCTTCTTAATGTTTATTCCGCTTTTCGGTTGCTTAGGCGTTTATTTCCTTGCGAAAAAACTTTACGGCGCTCTTGATATCGAGTTTGAATATGCGCTTACAAACGGCCAGCTTGACGTTGATAAAATTGTCAACCGTAACGACCGAACCCGTCTTGTAAGCTTTGACTGTGCCGAAATCGAAAAGTTCGGCAAATATACTTCCGATATAAAAACCGACGGCTATAAAACACGTATTTTTGCCGCCAACGCCGATAGCGAAAATCTTTACTACTTTACCGTAAAGACTACTAAAACCGGAAATACCATTTTGGTAATCGAACCTAACGAAAAAATGCTCGAAGGAATAAAGCTTTGTATTCCTCGACAGATTTATTTTGATGTATTCGGTAGGAATTGACACCGTTGAAATCGAACGAATTGAGCGTTCGATAAAACGGGACGGCTTTGTTAATAAAGTGTACGGGGATGATGAGCTTGCTGAAATCAAAGAGCGGCGAGAACATCCCCGTTCTTTTGCTGTTTGCTTTGCGGCGAAGGAAGCCTTTTCTAAAGCGATGGGTACGGGGATTTCGGGCTTTTCGCTCAACGAAGTGCAGCTTTTGCATAATGAAAAGGGTGCGCCGTATCTTAAACTGTGCGGAAATGCGTTGGCTTTGGCAAAAGGGCTAAGCTTGTCGGTCAGCGTAACCCATACCGACAGTATTGCAACGGTAATAGTTTTGGCGTACGGAGAGTGAACAAATGAGGGTATATAATAAAGCTCAAATAACCGAAATAGAATCCAACTGCGAAAAAAACGGTATAACCACGCTTGAACTTATGGAGACCGTCGGCAAAGCGGCTTTTAACGAAATTTGCCGAATTTTCGGGGATAATATAAACAGCGTCGCCGTTGTTTGCGGAAACGGGAATAACGGGGGAGACGGGCTTGTTGCGGCTCGGTATTTTGCCGAAAAAGGCGTAAAAACGACCGTTATCCTTGCCTTTGGCGGAGTGAAAACCGATAACAGTAAGGCCGTTTTTGAAAAACTCGGCAACGTTGAGGTAATAGACTATGTAACCGATAAAACTTTGTCTTACGGTGCTTTAAATAATGCCGACGTTGTAATTGACGCCGTTTACGGTATCGGATTTCACGGCGAAATTCCGAGCGATATTGCCGAGCTTACCTCGCTTATGGCTAAAAACCGTAATAAAACGGTTGCCTTTGACGTACCGAGCGGAGCTGAATGTGATAACGGGCAGGTATCAGCCAACTGCGTAAAAGCGGCGTTTACGCTTGCTTTTATTGCGTGTAAACCGTGCCATTTTCTTTACCCGTCGGCGGAATATTGCGGTAAGGTAATTGAAGTAAACCTCAATTTAGCGGAAAAATCATATGTTAACCAAACGATTTTTCTTGTAACCGACAATACCGTAAAACCCGTGGTCGGCAATAAACGCCCTAAAGATTGCCATAAATATGATTTCGGAAGGGCGTTGCTTATTTGCGGTTCATACGGTATGGCGGGTGCGGCGAAATTGGCGGCTACCGCTGCGATAAAATGCGGAGCGGGGCTTGTTACGGTGTGTCTGCCTAAATCTATTTACCCGATAGTTGCGTCTAATTTAAACGAGGCTGTTTTTAACCCTCTTAAAGAAACCGAAAAGGGCAGAGTATCAAGAGAAAACGCCGAAAAGATAACCGAGCTTGTTTTAAACGCAAATGCTACCTTAATCGGTTGCGGAATGGGTTGCGACGACGATACGTCGGAGATACTGAAAACCGTTATAACCAACTCCGAAAATTCCGTTGTAGTTGATGCCGACGGTATAAATTGCGTTTCACGGCATATAGATATTATTAAGGAAAATAAAGCTCCGCTTATTCTTACTCCGCATATTGGCGAAATGGCGCGTCTTTGCGGGCTAAATGCCGACGAAATAAAGCGAGATATAATTAACGTGGGTAAAAGATTTGCCCAAAAATACGGTATTATTCTTGTTTTAAAAGGGGCGCGGACGGCAACCTTTACTCCTGACGGTTTTGTTTATATTAATTTAAGCGGAAACAGCGGTATGGCTACGGCGGGTTCGGGAGATATGCTCGCCGGAATGATTGTATCTCTGCTTGCCCAAGGGGTTGAACCGACAGTTGCCGCATACACCGCCGTTTATCTCCACGGAAAAAGCGGAGATGTTGCTGTAAACCGTTGTTCCGAGCGAGCCATGACGCCTTCCGATATGATTAATTTGCTCGGTGATATTTTCCTTAACTTTGAAAACTAAAGGGGATTTATCATTGAATTTAAAGCATGTAGTGTCGTTAATCTTAGCGGTGACTTTGATGTTTTGCGGTTGTGCCGAAAGGGTGGACAATCCCACTCCCGTAACGGCGGGCTTTTCTGCAGATGTTGAAATAAATTACGACGATCATATTTACAAGGGAACGGTTTATTTTAACAACTCAAACGATTTTAAAGCTACCTTTTCTTATCCGGAAATTATATCGGGACTTGAAATTGTTTATAACACCGGCGAAACAAAGGTCACCTATAAAGGAATGGATTTTTCGGGTATGTATGATATGTCGGCTCTCAATATGTTATCCGACGCTTTAAAAGAGCTTGAAACAAATCCTGTTCCAAAAGACGAAGGGGAATATGATTACGGTAAATTTGAAATTAAAGTAAATGACAAGGGCTTTATTACCGAAATTGATATCGACGATATAGATTTTAAAGCAACCTTTAAAAATCAACAGCTTATTTAAAAATCGGTCTTTATGACCGATTTTTTTTGGACAAATTTTAATTAATTTTTATCAATTACAGCTCCGAATAAATATTATGTTATAAAGAATGTTTAAAAAATGCTTCTCATGGTAAAAATACTGTTATCAATTAAATTTGGAGCGTGAATAAAATTGAATATCAGACGAGGGGATATATATTATGCCGATTTAAGTCCGGTTGTAGGCTCTGAGCAGGGTGGAATACGCCCCGTTTTGATTGTACAAAACGACGTCGGTAACAAATATAGCCCCACTGTTATAGCTGCGGCAATTACAAGCCAGCGAGATAAAACAAAGCTGCCTACTCATATCCGCGTTGACGCCGGTCAATCGGGCTTGGCAAAGGATTCTATTGTACTTCTTGAACAAATACGTACTATTGACAAGCAACGACTAAAAGAGCGAATGGGACGTCTTGATAACGGCTCAATGAATATGGTTGACCATGCACTATCGGTCAGTTTCGGACTTCAAGATGAAATTAATACTGTTACATAAATATCGGTAGCAGTAAAAAACCTCCCGTGGTTTAATACCACAGGAGGTTTTGTTAATTATCGGTTATTACTCAAAGATATCA